>NZ_VMML01000001.1:0-23549 GCF_013277175.1 Streptococcus sp. 3167
ATCCTCAATGAAAATCTCATGAGACTAGGAATCGAGGTGAAAGCATAACTAATACTCAATGAAAATCAAAGAGCAAACTAGGAAACTAGCCGCAGGTTGCTCAAAGCACTGCTTTGAGGTTGTGGATAGAACTGACGAAGTCAGTCACATACATACGGCAAGGCGACGTTGACGTGGTTTGAAGAGATTTTCGAAGAGTATTAAAAGAAAAAGGACTAGATTTCTCCAGCCTTTCATTTCTAATTAGAATTTTTTACGTTTACGAGCTGCTTCTGATTTACGTTTACGTTTTACAGAAGGTTTTTCATAGAATTCACGTTTGCGTGTTTCTTGAAGAGTACCAGCTTTAGTAACCGCACGTTTGAAACGACGAAGTGCGTCGTCAAGAGATTCATTCTTACGTACTACTGTTTTAGACATTTTTTTCACTCCCTTCAAGTTCAATATCTATTTTATTCTACACGTAAAAGGAATAATTGTCAAGAGAAAACTAAGTTTTTTATTCTTCATAATGATTAATAATATAGTTCACCATCTCCTCCCTATCTGCTTCAGATAAAGGTAATTCCCAGTTCGTTGTTTCCATTTTAAGAAAAGCATCGCTAACTTTAGTTATTGTATAACAATCTTTTAAAATTGGAATTTTTTTAGATTGTTCAAATAAGATGCCTATTCTATCATATAAGACGTGAAGTTCTTTACTATTTGGATCAATATCAAAAGACTGTAAAGAGATTAGTATATCATTTCCTTTATAATTCAAATCAATCCACATATGATTTGATAAATCATATGGTCTAGATAATCTACTACCCGAGGTGTATTTTTTAGATCCTCTGCATCCTGAATATTGATTTCTTGTGTTATATGGTTTATCTTTTGATTTAGTAAAAAGATAATTCCCTTCCTGATCTTTCTTCTTTGTAATGTAGTCTATTATTCTGTTTTTCTCTTCTGTTCTAGCACTCTTATATGCTTCTTTTATTTTTAGAAATTCTTCTTTATTCATCTGTACTCCTAAAGTGAAGTTGAAGTTTTATATGTCTAAAACCACTCACTCCAATGAGCAAGTGGTTCTGAATTTATTTTTCAAGTAAGCTGAGCGCTTCAGCATCTGCAATGATGGTCACATCAGAGTGGTTTTGCAAGCTACTTGCTGGTAGAGACTCAGTCACTGGGCCAGACACTGTTCCGGCAATGGCTTCTGCTTTCGACTCACCGTAAGCAAAAAGAATAATAGACTTGGCATCCAAAATGTTTTTAATCCCCATTGAAATAGCTTGGGTTGGGACGTCTTCAATCTTGTCAAAGAAGCGCGCATTGGCTTCGATAGTAGACTGGTCAAGTTCTACTAGATGCGTTTGACTGTCAAATGGAGTACCAGGCTCATTAAATCCGATATGTCCATTGCGACCGATTCCCAAGATTTGGAGGTCAACTGGATGGTCAGCCAAAATTTGGTTGTAGCGTTCAACTTCAGCTTCAGCATGATCCTTAACCCCACGAGGCAAGAAACTTTCTTTAAATGGTTTTTGGTTGAACAAGTTTTCTTGCATGAAGTGACGGTAAGACTGAGGATTGTCGCCATCAAGGCCTACATACTCATCAAGGTTGACACTGGTTAGATTTGAAAAATCAAGGTCACTCTCAACAATTTCCTTGTAAAATTCAAGTGGGCTACTTCCTGTCGCAAGTCCTAGGGTTTGAGCGCCATTTACCAACTTTTCTTTCAAAATCTCAAAAGCAACTTTTCCACCTTCGATTTGGTTTTCAACTTTAATAACTTTCATCTTTTCATCCTCCATTTCTATCTATATTTATTATATGGTATAGACCAATTTTTGTCAAGTGAAAACGATTTAATTTCTAAAAAAAGAGCGTCCAAACTTGAAACATGTTATAATGGATAAGATTAGAACTTAGAAAGAATGAACAGATATATGAATACAGCTGATTTTGATTTCCACTTACCCGAGGAATTGATTGCCCAAACGCCCCTTGAAAAACGAGATGCCTCTAAACTCCTCATCGTCAACCGTGAGACAGGAAAAATGCAGGACAAACACTTCCACTCCATTATTGATATGCTGGAACCTGGTGATGCCCTCGTTATGAACGACACCCGCGTTCTCCCTGCCCGCCTCTATGGTCAAAAGGAAGAAACTGGAGGCCATGTGGAACTTCTCCTGCTCAAAAATACTGCTGGAGATGAGTGGGAAGTTCTGGCTAAACCTGCCAAACGCCTCAAGGTCGGTACTCGTATCAGCTTTGGTGATGGTCGCCTCAGCGCTGTCGTGACAGAAGAATTGACCCACGGAGGCCGCATTGTCCGCTTCGAATACCACGGAATTTTCCTAGAAGTTTTGGAAAGTCTGGGTGAAATGCCGCTGCCACCTTATATCCACGAAAAACTGGATGACCGTGAACGCTATCAAACAGTTTACGCCAAGGAAAGCGGCTCAGCTGCTGCACCAACTGCTGGACTTCACTTCACCAAAGAACTGCTAGCAGAAATCCAAGCTAAGGGTGTTCATCTAGTCTATCTGACTCTTCATGTCGGACTCGGAACCTTTAGACCCGTTTCTGTGGACAATCTAGACGAACACGAAATGCACTCAGAGTTCTATCAACTTTCTGAGGAAGCAGCTGCAACTCTCCGCTCTGTTAAGGAAAATGGTGGTCGTGTCATCGCTGTCGGAACCACTTCTATCCGCACCTTGGAAACTATTGGTTCCAAGTTTGAGGGGCAAATCCAAGCAGATTCTGGCTGGACCAATATCTTTATCAAACCTGGCTATGAGTGGAAGGTCGTGGATGCCTTCTCAACCAACTTCCACCTGCCAAAATCAACTCTGGTCATGTTGGTTTCTGCCTTTGCAGGCCGTGAATTAGTCTTAGATGCCTACCACCATGCCATCCAAGAACACTACCGCTTCTTCAGTTTTGGTGACGCCATGTTTATTTATTGAAAAAGAATTTCTCTAAATCTTCTAATACCAATAAATCGCTAAGATATTATTTCAAAGAACATCTACAATTGAAACTCTAGCTAACTGTAGAGGACGCCTAGTACATTAAAATTAAAATGTTTCTCCCTAGCTGCGAAAATATTGCCATAGATTGCGTTGACTCTCCAAATCGATTCATCTATATTTTATTTCAGCTTCCTATATTTTCTTCGCTGTTTGTAAATCAAAATACAAGATACATGAGTAGCACCATATTTGTTACTCTTATCTGTCCTCTCAAGAGACTATTATGAGTGGTTTCAGAATCATTCACTACTTTGACCCTGACTCTCCTTAGTCTCAAAATCAAAGACTAAACAAAAAGTGAACAAACCTGAATTCTAATGTACAGAAGACTAGGCTTGTTCACTTTTTATAGTCGCTATAAGATGACCTTATCTATAGCTTTTTATACATAATTATATATTCAGACATACTATTATCAATTGTGTCGCAGGGAGGAATCTGTTAACGCACCCATTCACCATTATCATTGACTCTATAGCCATCTATACTTGTATTGATCGCTAGCTCACCCGATGCATTTACATAATACCATTTACTGCCAACTTGGAACCATTGATTGGCTTTCATAGAACCGTTGCTGTTGAGGTAGTACCATGAACCATTATTTTGTAGCCAGCCTATCTCCATAGAACCATTATCGTTGAGATAGTACCATGAACCATCAACTTGCTCCCAACCTGTTGCCATGGAACCGTTAGAGTTGAGATAGTACCATGAACCATTCACTTGTGCCCAACCTGTTGCCATGGAACCGTTAGAGTTGAGATAGTACCATGAACCATTCACTTGTACCCAACCTGTTGCCATGGAACCATTAGAGTTGAGGTAGTACCATGAACCATTCACTTGTACCCAACCTGTTGCCATGGAACCATCAGTATTATAAAAATACCACATACCATTTTCTTGTTTCCAACCTGTTGTTGGAGCAACTGGTTTAGCTAATTCTACTGCTGCGTTTGTTCCTTGGTTAGATGTAACAGATACAGGATACGAAGGAATAGATGATTGCTCAGGAACAACAACTTTTTCAGGTTCTCTCGTCCCTCTCCTTATACGTCTTTTTACCATCTCTTTAGTAATTTGACGAGAAGTAGTTTCTTCAATTGTTCCATCACGTTCATCTACAGTATAGATTGTAGTAAGCGTAATTTCACCAATTTCTCCTGCTTCTTCTATTTCTTGACCTTTATCAAGAGTTGAGTCATCGAGATATTCTGTTTCGATTGGAATTTCTTGGACAAGAACTTGGGGCTTGGTTCCTTTTTTAACAACTCTTGTTTGAGAGTCTTCTTTTTGACTTAAAGTACTCTCAGTTACTTGTCCACTCTTTCCATCTACATCATAAGTTATCGTTGTAACTGTTTTCCCATTCTTTCCTAGAGTAATCTCTTGCTCCTGTCCTGCAGAAAGGTCATTGTCTGCTTCATATTTAGTAGCAAATGGAACAAGAACTTCTTCAACCTTGCTTTTGGCTGGAACTTTGATAACTGTATCCGTGGCTTCTTTTCTATCAACAGTAACTTTTTCGGTAACATGACCAGTTTCTGGATTGACATCGTAGGTCGTCGTCGTGGTTACATAGCCATCCTCTCCGTCAGTTGTAACAGGATTTTCACTACGGTCTCTAGTTTCATCTTTTTCAAAACGGATAACACTTGTAGGCAGAACTTCACGCTCAACCTTGCTTTTGGCTGGAACTTTGATAACTGTATCCGTAGCTTCTTTTCTGTCTACAGTAACTTTTTCGGTAACCTTACCATTCTCTGGATTAACATCGTAGGTCGTCGTCGTGGTTACATAGCCATCCTCTCCGTCAACCATCTCAATAGAAGCTCCTCGGTCTCTACTCTCATCTTTTTCATAACGGATGACACTTGTAGGAAGGACTTTACGCTCAACCTTGCTTTTGGCTGGAACTTTGATAACTGTATCCGTGGCTTCTTTTCTATCAACAGTAACTTTTTCGGTAACATGACCAGTTTCTGGATTGACATCGTAGGTCGTCGTCGTGGTTACATAGCCATCCTCTCCGTCAGTTGTAACAGGATTTTCACTACGGTCTTTTGTTTCATCTTTTTCAAAACGGATGACACTTGTAGGCAGAACTTCACGCTCAACCTTGCTTTTGGCTGGAACTTTGATAACTGTATCCGTAGCTTCTTTTCTGTCTACAGTAACTTTTTCGGTAACCTTACCATTCTCTGGATTAACATCGTAGGTCGTCGTCGTGGTTACATAGCCATCCTCTCCGTCAATTGTAACAGGATTTTCACTACGAGCTTTACTTTCATCTTTTTCAAAACGGATGACACTTGTAGGCAGAACTTCACGCTCAACCTTGCTTTTGGCTGGAACTTTGATAACTGTGTCTGTCGGTTCTTTTCTGTCTACAGTAACCTTTTCTGTGACCTTACCAGTCTCTGGATTAACATCGTAGGTCCTTGTCGTGGTTACATAGCCATCCTCTCCGTCAGTTGTAACAGGATTTTCACTACGGTCTTTTGTTTCATCTTTTTCAAAACGGATGACACTTGTAGGCAGAACTTCACGCTCAACCTTGCTGTTAGCTGGAACTTTGATAACTGTATCCGTGGCTTCTTTTTTCTCTACGGTAACCTTTTCGGTAACATGACCATTCTCTGGATTAACATCGTAGGTCGTTGTCGTGGTTACAGTTCCGTCCTCTCCGTCAATTGTAATAGGATTTTCACTACGGTCTCTAGTTTCATCTTTTTCAAAACGGATATTTGTACTTTTTTCGGCGATGCGTTTTTCTACCTTATCTTTAGCTGGAACTTTTACAACAGTAGGTGTAGGCTGAGTTAGTATTTTTTCAGTTGTTTCTAGTTCTGAGACTTCTCCAGTATTTGTATCTAATTTGTATGTTGTAGTGATTTCCTTAGTTCCATTTTCTCCAGGTATAGTTTCAGGGTTACTTCCTCTTGGATGTTCTAAATCTTTTTCGAACTTAACTTCTTTTGATTCAATATCTCCAACACGAACAGTAGGTTTAGTTCCGACTTTTATGATTTTCTTTTCCATAGGAGTTGTTACTTTTTCTGTAGAAGTATCCTCTACTGCTTTACCATTTTCAATTCTGTAAGTAGTAGTAATAGTTCTGATACCTAGTTTACCTTGACGATTTGGATCATCTACTTTTTTCCCTTTTTCTAACGTGGGGTCCGCCTCGTATTCTGCTTCTATTGGAATATCTTTATGCTCAATCTTATCTTTAGCAGGGACTTTTACAACAGTAGGAGTAGGCTGAGTTAGTATTTTTTCGGTTGTTTCTAGTTCTGAGACTTCTCCGGTATTTGTATCTAGTTTGTATGTTGTAGTGATTTCTTTAGTTCCTTTTTCTCCAGGTATAGTCTCAGGGTTACTTCCTTTTTGATGTTCTAAATCTTTTACGAACTTAACTTCTTCTGAATAAAAATCTTTAACACGAACAGTAGGTTTAGTACCAATTGTTATCACTTCAGTTTTAGGTTCTGTTCTTTTTTCTATTGGTGTATTAGGAGTAGGTGTACCATTAGTAGGGGATACACTATATGAAGTAGTTGTAACTATTTTTCCATTTTCTCCTGGAGTTTTTACTTTTCGTGTTCTAACTTCAAGATTATCATCGTTCTCATATATTTTTTTATGATTAATCGTAGTTTCTTGAATTTTATCTTGAGCTCCGACTTTATAGACGATATCTTGCGCTTTTTTCTCAATAGTAGTTGTGTTTTCTTTAACCGTAACCTCTCCAGTATTTTCGTTTAAAGAATAGGTAGTGGTAATTTTCTTAATACCATCCTCCCCATCACTTTCTGTTAAAACATTACTTCCAACAGGGCGAGTGGCATCTTTTATATATCTAATAAGAGAGCTAATCGTTTCGGTAACTACAGTAGGCTTTGTTCCCACTTTGATAACTTCTGTTTGAGGTTGAAGAATAACAACGTCAGATTTCTCGCTGACCAACTGTAAAGTTGTAGATGAATATGTTTTTACGGTAGCTTTTATTCCTTTTTTACCAGGTGTTTTTGTTTCTTTCGTTCCTTTAGGAAGATTGTCATCTCTTTCGTATATTGTTTCATAGGGGATATCTTTTCGGTTATCTTGGGTTTCAAAATTATCATCCAATTCACTTGTCACATCTGCCCCATCAGCATGAACAAAACTTGTATTCAGGATTCCTCCTAAAAATAAAGTTAGCCCGATTATCACAGAACCAAAAATCTTCCCGAGTTTACGTAATGCATAGCGCTTATTAGTATTAGATTTTGCCATTACATCCTCCTTCTAAAAATTACTACTTCTAGTATAGCATCTTTTTTGGTAAATGTTAAACAATATGTTTCACACATCAAATAAACTTAGAATGCCAATTATTATATTTACAATAAATAGTTGACTTCGATGGAAACAGAAAAAATTCACTAGTCTTCCCTACTTATACCATAATAAATAAGATCCGCAAGATAGCCTTTTCTCTCTACACCATTAACAATGGTTTTTAGATAGGACATTCCAGCCTTCTCCATGACACGACCTGAAGCTGGGTTGAGACTGGCATATCGAGCTCTGACCTTTTGAAAACCTACTTGAGTAAAACAAAAGTCCAAGACAGCTTTTAAGGCCTCTGTCATAAGACCACGACCCCAATAGTTTTTTCCTAAAATATAGCCAATTTCACAAGAAGAATTGTTCTCATCTATTGCAACGATGCTGATATCTCCTATCACTTGCTCTGGGTTTTCTTTGAGACAAATAGCCCATTTGTAATAGTTGGGATTAGTATAGGAAGCAACCCAGTTACGAATCGAATTTCGAGTCACCTCGACATCAGGATGGGGATCCCAGGTAACATAGGTCAGATTCTCAGCGGATGAAGCCCAATTTTGAAACATAGCTTCTGAATCACTCTCCACAAATCTTCTTAAAATCAAACGTTCTGTCTGTAATATTTGCGTACCGATAGCTTTCATGATGCTACCTCACTTCCTTATTTCTATGCTCGTAGTAAAAAGGCTCAACTCAGTAACAGCTAGAAAACGAGTTTGTCTTCTAATTTCTTGACGCAGTCGCTGCCTGGTTTGAAATGCGCTCTAGCAAGCTTTTTCAAACCTAGTCATCGTTGCAGGGGTAAGACGATGAAATCGAACTCTTCGAGTTACCGAATCTGCCTCATTTTCTTATTTCTAAACTCGGGGTTCAAGATCCCCCAGACCTACTCTCACTTTTTTATTTCAAGGTGAGAGGCTGAAAACCTCCACTGGAGGTTTTTCTTGCTTTTTAATTTCAGGGCAAGAAGCTAAAAAGATCCCCCGGACCTTTTCACTCCCAAAAGTCATCAAATACGGTGATGGGTAGGTGGCGTTTATGTTGGCCTTTGTGCCACCAGTTTTCGATTCTTGCTTGGGCTTCTGGGCTGATTGTTTTGCCTTCTAGGTAGTCGTCAATCTCTTCATAAGTGACTCCGAGCGCTACTTCGTCAGCTAGACCTGGTTTATCTTCTTCTAGGTCTGCTGTTGGGATTTTTTCATAAAGGGCTGGGTCTGCACCAAGTTCCTTCAAAAGTTGTTTTCCTTGGCGTTTATTGAGGCGATAAAGAGGGAGAATATCTGCACCCCCGTCACCAAACTTGGTAAAGAAACCTGTGATATTTTCCGCAGCATGGTCTGTTCCAATGACCGCTCCGCTATGGGCACCAGCAAGGGCATACTGAGCAATCATACGGCAACGAGCCTTGATATTGCCCTTGTTAAAATCTGAAACAAGATTACCTGTCGCTTCAACTGCAGCTGTCATAGCGTCAGCTGATTCCTTAATATTGACGACTAAACTGACATCAGGCTGGATAAAGGCTAGTGCTTTTTGAGCATCTGCTTCATCAGCTTGCACTCCATATGGCAAACGAACAGCGATAAATTTGTAGCTGTCGTCTCCCGTTTCTGCTCGCAATTCTTCCATGGCCAGTTGAGCCAATCGTCCTGCTAAGGTTGAGTCTTGTCCTCCAGAAATCCCTAGCACAAAGGTTTTAAGAAAGGGATGTTTTTTCAGGTATCTTTTTAAGAAATCAATAGAACGACGGATTTCTTCCTGGGAATCAATCACTGGTTTGACACCCAGCTCTTGGATAATCGTTTCTTGCAAACTCATTCTTCTTCTCCTTCACCAAGGGCTTCCTTGCGCATCTTATCAATCAAGTCCATCTTATCTTGCCATACATCACGCGCCAAATCCACTGGATAGTGCTGCGGATTGAGCACGCGCTTGTATTCATCCCAAAGCTTGTCAAATTCCTTACGAGCATAGTCCTGAATCTCAGTTAAGCTAGGCAGGTTGTAAATCAATTTCCCGTCTTTGAAGATATCCACTAAGAGAGGAACAGCGTCAAAATTACGAACCGTCTTCTTGATGTAAGTATAGGTCGGATGGAACATCTTGATTTCTGTCATGCTGGCAACATCTACGCCGTCATAAGTGATATAATCGCCTTCTGACTTGCCTTTTTCACGACTGGTAATGCGCCACACCTGCTTCTTACCTGGCGTAGACACTTTTTCAGCATTATTTGACAGCTTAATCGTATTGCGCATGTTCCCATTTTCATCTTCGATTGCCACAATCTTATAAACTGCACCAAGAGCTGGCTGGTCATAGGCTGTAATCAGCTTAGTTCCCACACCCCAGACATCAATCTTGGCCTTTTGCATCTTGAGGTTGAGGATAGTATTTTCATCTAGGTCATTTGAAGCATAAATCTTAGCTTCTGTAAAGCCAGCCTCGTCCAATTGCTGACGGACTTTCTTGGAAATGTAGGCAATATCCCCAGAGTCAATGCGGACACCAAGGAAATTAATCTGGTCACCCAGCTCACGCGCCACCTGAATGGCAGCGGGTACCCCAATTCGAAGTGTGTCATAGGTATCCACAAGAAAGACGCAATTTTTATGGGTCGCAGCATAAGCCTTGAAGGCCTTATAGTCGTTACCATAAACCTGTACCAAGGCATGGGCATGGGTCCCCAAGACAGGAATGTCAAAGAGTTTACCAGCACGCACGTTACTAGTTCCATTGGCACCACCAATCACCGCTGCGCGTGTTCCCCAGATAGCCGCATCCATCTCTTGCGCCCGACGTGTCCCAAACTCCATCAAGGGTTCATCTTCGATGACCGAACGAATACGAGCTGCCTTAGTCGCCACCAAGGTCTGGTAGTTAACGATGTTCAAAAGAGCTGTTTCGACCAACTGACATTGAGCTAGAGGGCCTTCAACTTGCACAATCGGTTCATTAGCAAAAACCAAATCCCCTTCTTGGGCAGAACGAACGGTCAACTCCAACTTGAAATTGCGGAGATAGTCCAAGAATGCCCCATGATAGCCTAGAGACTCCAAATAGGCAATATCACTATCTGAAAAACACAAGTCTTCAAGATAATTCACAATTCTTTCCAAACCTGCAAAAACCGCATAGCCATTTTTAAAAGGCTGCTGACGGAAATAAACCTCAAAGACCGCCTTTTTATTGTGAATCCCTTGGTCGAAGTAAACCTGCATCATGTTAATCTGGTACAAGTCCGTGTGCAATGTCAAACTATCATCTGGATACATACTTTTCCTACTTCCTTAGCTAGAAACCCATGAAAATTTTCAAGAACTTTCATGTATTCCAATAAATTAGTACTATTATATCACATTTTAGCTGGATTGAGAAAAGAGTAACAAGCTATTCACTACTCTCCAGTTCATCCATGTCTTGCTCAAATTTTTTCTGAGCCCATTCTCCATAGCTCTTCAGACCGAGATTGCCTATAAAAACCCAAGGAAGGTAAATGACATAAGTAATGACCCAAACAGACAGGTATTTAATGTTCAAAGGATTGTGCTGATAAATTTCTATGTTGAATTGATAATTCTGCAACATCAAAAGAGCCGTAATCGCCAAGGTTAGAAAAAAACAACCCAAAATCGTAAAATGAAAACGACTATAGTAGGTCACTCCCAGATAACGGGCACGATTGAAAAAGAAGAAAATTCCTACTATCAGAGTATAGACTAGAAAATTCGGATTAAAAAGAGATGGAGCCAACACTGCCACCAAATAGCTTAGAAGTACAAGCCCAATAAAGAGGGAAAAGGATTCTGCCCCAGCTTTATTGATTAGTTGTTCTTCTCTTTCGTCAAGTAATTGATAATAATAAAATCTATTTTTCATCTTCTTCCTCCCAAAATAGTTGGTCTAGGCTTTTCCCTAAACATCTGCAAATGGACTGGCAGAGTGAGAGACTGGGATTGTATTTCCCCGCCTCTATCAAACCAATAGTCTGGCGCGTCACCCCCACAGCCTCTGCCAGTTGACCTTGAGTTAAATCAAGCTCTACACGAGCTAATTTTAATTTTAAATTTTTAGCCACCGGCGTCCTCCTTATAGTTTTAATACTCATCTACTCTTAAAAAATCCAAAACCAACACAAGCTGTCAACTATTTATTATAACCCCATTAATTAGCACTCCAGTATTATCTTCAGCCGAAAATCAGTATTTTAGGTTGTTTGAAATAAACTTCCTAGTTTACTCTTTTATTTTTATTTAGTATTAGCTTTAGTAGGATCTTTTAAACGAGTTTTTATTGCTTATATTTCTTGTTTAGTTTAGTTGGTTTCATATCACTATTATATAATGCTTTTGGAAATGAGCCTAGTATAAGTCAAAAACGTGTTGAATAGTGAAAGCAGGAGCATACCAAGATGACTGATTTTTTTATTGTATTTTAGGTATGCAAAATAATACTAAATGAAACTAAAATGAATACTTCTTGCTTTTCTTAAGAGTGAAAAAGTACAATAAAATGATTGTAGTGATTACCACAAGATACTGACTAATAGACATCGTATTTGAAGCAACAAATACAGGTAAGGAATAAAAAGGAAGAAGTTCAATCGCTTTGATAAACAAATCATTACTAGTATTCATCATAATCGTATTTAATATATTAGGGATAAAGAGTAGTAAAGCTACTAAAATACCAAATACCAAGCCACTTTTCAATTTGTATAAATAGAAAATGTAAGATAATAGAAAATAAAACAGGACTAACAAAATTGTATTGACTACAATAGCTACTATAAAATCTAATCCTAAATCACCTGGAATACCCAATTTACTTACTATGACTAGTAACACAATGCCATTCAAAGCATAAATAATGGAAACTGAGATGGCATATAGAAAATTAGACAAGACGTAAATCATCCGATTCTTCTGTTGATTATAAAACAAACTTACCGTATTGTGGGAAAAATCTCTACTAATGACTCGATTAGCATGTATAACAGCCATTAACATACCGAGCATAGCATAAAAGTTTGAAATATGCTTAATACCAAGCGATGTCCCTTGAGTCTTTAGAATAAAGAATGTAACCAATATCGGCGGTATAAACGAGATAAGCAAACCGAGATATATTACGCCTGATGAATATAAATTTCTTATATTTTCCTTAAGAAAATTCAATTTATTTAATTTCATGATTATAACCTTCCTTTATTTTGAACGATTTAGATAAATATCTTTAAGCGTCTCTTTTTTAGTTTCAAAATCAACTACTTTAATAGAGTTTTCGTTAAAAAATTTAAAAAGCTCACTACTTTGAATATTCCCAGACATAGTAATTCTCAGTCCCTCTTCCTGAACAATATCCCCAAATTCTTGTTTGGTAATGAAAATGTCTCTATCTGTAGCTGATGAAAAAGCTATCTCAAACAAGAAATTATGACTATCTTTTCCTACTTTTTGAAATGTCAAAAGCCCGTTCTCCAAGAAAAGAACCCTCTCACAAATTTCTTCAATATCTTCTAATTTATGACTCGATATTAAAATTCCCACATTTTCATGTAAAGCTAAATTTTTTAGAACCGATAAAACTATTTGTGATGATTCAATATCTAAACCATTAGTCGGTTCATCTAAAATCAATATATCAGGTTCCGTAACGAGAGTTAGAAGCAAAGCTAATTTTTGTTTTGTACCCAAAGAATAGGTCTTTACTTTTTTATTAATAGACTGAGTCAAATCTAACTCTTGAATCAAACTTCTAAATCTTTCTTGATTGTAGTCAACACCATATAAATTTGACAAATATTTTAAATTCTCTAAACCTGTTTTAGATAAAAATAATTTTGGTTCTTCGATTAAATACCCAACATTATCACTGCTTATAATATTACCTGAAGTCGGTTGATTATTCTGAACAAGAATTTTCATCAACGTACTCTTACCAACTCCATTTCTCCCTACTAGACCAACAATTTCACCCTTGTTAAGTGCAAAATTTATATCTTTGAGAATGATTGAATGACCATAATGCTTACTTACATTTATAACTTCCATTTTTTATTCCTCCATCAATATTCATGGTTTGCTCTTTGATTCTTATTGAGTTTAAAAAGTTGCGCCTCTTTTTAACAACATTATATCATATATCTAACTTAATGCAATATATAAATGTCATTTTGTAAGATTTTATTAGCAAAAAAACTCTCTACCATAAAAAATAGAGAGTGTTAAGTTTAAATATAGGATTTCAAAATATCGATGATATCCCTTCTTTGTTTAATTTAATATGCTTTGATACCTAAGCTTCGACTTTATCACTTAAAAAATAAAAAAGGACAGCTAATCCCTTGCGCATCAAGGGATTTCGCCATTCTTTAATCTTGTTTAAGTGTTGTATATGGAGCTTTGCATAATTTTTTAACACTAAACAACTACATTAAGCTCGAACTGTGACACTGGTTCCATCTTCCTTATAAAGATTGATGAGACCCTCTTTAAGAGCTCGAACCATGTCTCCAGCTTGAACAGGTTGTGGGACTTTAATAGTCAAGAGTTCCATTGGATTTGGAGCACGGTCGATTTTATTGCCTTTGGCATCGTGAAGATCCTCAATATAGGTTTCAATTTGAAGATACATGGACTTCGATTGAGGATTACAAAGAATTTTTATCTGTAAGATTAGAAGAATGCAAAAGAGTGCTAAAAAATAGTGGCAGTATTTTCGTTCATTGTGATAAAATTGCAAATCATCATATTAGATTAATTTTAGATAATATCTTTGGAGCAGATATGTTTCAAAGCGAAATTATATGGAACTATAAACGGTGGTCTAATTCAAAAAAGGGATTATTGAACAATCATCAAAACATTTACTTTTATTCAAAGTCAAAAGATTTTAAATTTAATACAATTTTTACAGAGTATTCTTCTACTACAAATATCGACCAAATACTAGTGGAACGAAAACGAGATGGAAACTCTAAAACTATATATAAAGTTGATAATAATGGTAACTATCTTCTAGCAAAAGAGAAAAATGGAGTTCCCCTTTCAGATGTTTGGAATATACCATTTCTTAATCCAAAAGCTAAAGAAAGAGTAGGTTATCCTACACAAAAACCTATTCTGTTATTAGAACAAATTATAAAGATTGCTACTGATAAAAATGATATAGTTTTAGACCCGTTCTGTGGAAGTAGAACTACTTTAGTAGCCTCCAAGATTTTGAATAGAAATTATATGGGGATTGATTTATCTGAGGAAGCTATCAATATAACTCAGCAACGTCTGGAAAATGTTATAAAAACAAGTTCAAATTTATTGAATAAAGGAATCGAAGCATATAGAACCAAAACTGAGGAAGAGGAAAACATTCTTAAATTATTACAGGCAAAAATTGTTCAAAGAAATAAAGGAATTGATGGTTTTTTACCTAAACATTTTCAAAAAAACCGATACCTATAAAAATTCAAAAAAATAATGAATGTCTGAATGAAAGTATCTCTTTATTACAGAATGCTATAAACTCCAAAAAACTTGATTTTGGAGTAGTTATAAAAACTCATTCAGATAATTTATTATTTGATTTTGATACGATTCCTGAAAATATAATAGTAGTTGACCATTTTGAACTTACAATCGAAAAATGGTTAAGTAAAAGTCAACAGTTACTATAGTTTGCAAATTATTTACAGAAAGAACAAAAAATGCTCTGAAACACTGATTTCAAAGCATTTTTTATTAGTTTAAAATTACTCCCACTCAACTGTTGCAGGTGGTTTACTTGTAATATCATAGACGATACGGTTAACATGATCCACTTCGTTTACGATACGTACTGAGATTTTTTGAAGGACATCCCAAGGAATTTTGGCAAAGTCCGCAGTCATACCATCAATAGAGGTAATAGCACGGATTGCAATCGTGTAGTCATATGTACGACCGTCACCCATAACCCCAACTGAACGAACGCCTGTATTAACTGTGAAGTATTGCCAGATATCGCGGTCAAGACCAGCTTTAGCAATTTCTTCACGAAGAATAGCGTCCGACTCACGAACAGTTTCAAGTTTCTCTTCAGTGATTTCACCCATGACACGGATCGCAAGTCCTGGTCCTGGGAATGGTTGGCGCCATACGATATGGTCTGGCATACCAAGCTCTGTACCAAGGGCACGAACTTCGTCCTTGTAAAGAGTATTCAATGGTTCGATCAATTCAAACTGCATGTCTTCTGGAAGACCACCCACGTTGTGGTGTGACTTGATAGTTTGAGCTGTATCCGTACCAGACTCGATAACGTCTGTATAAAGAGTTCCTTGAGCAAGGAATTTCACATCTTTGAGCTTGCTTGCTTCGTCATCAAAGACATAGACAAACTCGTTACCGATGATTTTACGCTTTTGTTCAGGGTCAGAAACTCCTGCAAGTTTATCAAGGAAACGTTTAGCTGCGTCTGCTTTGACGATATTCAAACCAAACTTACCACCAAGCATGTCCATAACTTGGTCCGCTTCTCCTTTACGAAGAAGACCGTGATCCACGAAGATACAGATCAATTGATCGCCAATCGCTTTTTGGAGAAGAACTCCAACAACTGAAGAGTCAACCCCACCTGAAAGGCCAAGAAGGACACGTTTATCACCGACGGTTTCACGGATTTTTTGGATCTGCATATCGATGAAGTTATCCATTGACCAGTCGCCTTTAGCCTTACAGATGTTAAGGGCAAAGTTACGAAGGATATCATTTCCGTATACAGAATGACGAACTTCTGGGTGGAACTGGATACCGTAAATGTGTTTATCTGGGTTTTCGATGGCTGCGTATGGGCAGTCAGCTGATGTACCTGTACGAACAAAGGCAGCAGGAATCTCGGTAACTGCATCACCATGGCTCATCAATACAGTCTGTTCATCAGGTGTTGATTCAAAAAGAGATGATGGTGTGTGTGTTAGGGTTGATTGACCGTATTCACGATTTCCAGCATCACCTGCAGGAACAACTTTTCCTCCAAGTTTATGGGTCAATAACTGCATACCATAACAAATTCCCAAAATTGGAATTCCAAGTTCGAAGATTTCTGGGTCAATATCAAATGAACCATCTTCGTATACAGAGTTTGGACCACCTGATAGGATAATTCCTACAGGATTGATTTCACGAACTTCAGCAGCTGAAATTTTATGGCTTTTTAGTTCCGAAAAAACACCAATCTCACGGATACGGCGTGAAATCAGCTGGTTGTATTGGCTACCATAGTCCAATACGATGATTTTTTCTACATCTTGCAAATCAGTTGAAATGTTGCTCATCTTTTTCCTTTCTCAAAAGAAATATCTTTTCCAATATTCTATCACAAATAAGGGCGAATTACCAACTAATACTCAATGAAAATCAAANNATTTTCGAAGAGTATAAACAAGGCGAAGTTTGACTTTTTCTAGTTTATTGGGGTACAATAGAGAAAAGATAGAAATGAAGTGAAAAATATGCTACCTGCTTATATGAAAATCCACGATCAGATTAAAAAGGATATTGACGAGCACCGTTGGGCTATTGGTGAGAGACTTCCCAGTGAAAGAGATTTAGCAGAGCAGTTTTCGGTCAGCCGCATGACCCTCCGCCAAGCCGTATCTCTATTGGTTGAAGAAGGTGTTTTAGAGCGCAGAGTTGGAAGTGGCACCTTTGTGTCCAGTACTCGGGTACAAGAAAAGATGCGAGGGACAACCAGTTTTACTGAAATTGTTAAGTCCCAAGGTAAAGTACCCTCTAGCCAGCTCATTTCCTACAGAAAAACCATTCCCAATGAGCAGGAAGTTGCCAAGCTAGGAATTTCTCCTACCGAAAATATTATCCGAATGGAGCGGGTCCGCTATGCCGACAAAGTTCCTCTGGTTTATGAAGTTGCTTCTATTCCTGAAAAATTCATTAAGGACTTTAAAAAAGAAGAAATCACTAGTCATTTCTTCCAAACACTGCAAAAACATGGCTACCGTATTGGTAAATCACATCAGACCATCTATGCTCGCCTTGCTAAGGAAAAAATCGCCCACTATTTAGAAGTTGAAAAAGGACATGCTATTCTTGGTCTGACTCAGGTTTCCTACCTAGAAGATGGTACTGCTTTTGAATACGTAAAAAGTCAATATGTAGGCGAACGTTTTGAATTTTATCTTGAAAACAATTAATACTCTTCGAAAATCTCTTCAAACCGCGTCAACGTCGCCGTGCCGTACTCAAGTACAGTCTGCGGCTAGTTTCCTAGTTTGCTCTTTGATTTTTATTGAGTATAAAATACTACGCAAAAACTCTCTGTCACGGACGACAAAGAGTCTTTTTATTTTTCTAAGACTAAATCTTTCAAAGAAATCAGGGTTACAGCAAACAATATCATTGCCATACCAAGAAAATCAATGGGATAAAATTGTTCATTCATGATTAGGAAAGCAAAGAAAACAGCCGAAATTGGCTCAATTGAAGCCAACAAACTTGACTTGACCGGCCCAATCAGACTGGCTCCTTTTAGAAAGGCTGTATAGGCAAAGACAGTCCCGATAAGGATAATGCCCGCAAAAGCGAGGAGAAAATCAAGACTTGTTGGGATAGTAGTCTGTAGAACCCCTGTAAAAGGAAGGGCGACCAAACCTGCTATGACCATTCCCACACCAATGACCAAGCTACTCCCCCACTTCTTAATCAAGGCTATGGGTAAAATGATATACAGAGCATAAGTCAAGGCAGAAAAGAGACCCCAGAATAGGCCAGAAGGTGTAATGGATAACTGGTCCAACTGCCCATGAGTTGCGATCAGGAAGGTTCCTCCGATGGCTAATATAATGGAAACAATCTCTCCCAGTGTTGGCGCCACCTTATCCTTGATACAGCTATAAATCAAAATCCCAACAGGACAAACATACTGAAGCACCGTCGCAGTACCTGCATTGGTCTCCTGAATAGCAGTTAGATAGGCAAATTGATTGAGGAATAGACCAATTAGAGCAAAAATAAGAAGAGACAGCAAACTCTTTCTATCCTTTAAAAAGGCCAGCATTTTATCCTTTGCAGTAGCATAAGCCAAGAACATGAGAACTCCACCAGCGATTAAAAGACGCAAGTTGGTCAAAACCAGAGCTGAAATTCCGTGTGCCATCAGGTATTGGCCACTCGTTCCTGACAAGCCCCAAGCTATCCCTGCCACAACTGTTAGTAAAGTCCCTTTTAAACTATTTGACATGTCTCTCCTTACTCTTCTTTGCGAATCAAGTTCATCACTTGATTGCGGTCTACAATCCATTGAGCCCTCTCATCCTTTTCATAGGTACGATTCGATAGGAAAATGGCCGCTTCTTGCTTCTGACGATTCCACATGATAAAGGTACCTGTATAGCCCGTATGGTCTAGCCAATCTCCTGCCAAATTCCATGCCAAAGAACGTTCCTTGTCATCCAAAGGTGAAAAATTTTGACTCAAATCTCTTGCAAAATCATCTGCTAAATAGTGTTCTAAAAAGATTTGTAAATCCTTTACAGTCGAAAACAAACCAGCACTACCAGCATGTCTGCCCAGGAGACGAGCCTTGGGATCATGTACCATACCTGCCTCTACACCTCTAACTGTTGGAACAGCGAGCTCAACCGGCCCAAACTGGGTTTCATTCATTCCCCAAGGATTAAAAACTTGCTCCTGTAAAATCACATCCAGATCTTGATTAAAGATTCTTTCCAAGATAAAACCTAACAGCAAAAAATGGACATCCGAATAAAGAAAGGCTGGCTGACTTCGTCTCTTGAGATGAAACATCGCTTCCTTTAATTCAGAAGCTGTTAAAAGATCACGATTGGGAATAAAAGGATCAAGATCTGTTGCGTGAGTCAAGAGCTGACGAATAGTGATGTCTGGATAATCACTCTCAGCTAAAAAATCGGTTACTGGTCTGTCAATATCTAATTGACTGTTTTCCCACAAGAAGGTACAAACTGTGCCAACCCCAACAACCTTGCTGACACTAGCTAGGTCATAAAACAGTCCTGCCTTAGTCTGCAAGCCATGCTCTGGGTCACTCTGACCTAAATAGAACTCTGTCCATTGATGGTCCTTAAAATACGCAAAAGAGGCTCCGGGATAGATCCCTGCCTCGATTTGTTCTTCTATTTTTTTAATAATCTTGGTCCACTTCATACTTCTTCAAACCACAATTCAACATTATTTCTATCTTTACCAAGGAAGAATTTTTCAGACTTAGGAATAAAATATTCAGTAGACTCAAACTTCTGACGAAGACTTTCTATATCTAGTTCATTGACCAAAAACTTGAGCATAGATAAGTCCCAAGTAACCGTATTGTCCACAGTCAAATCTTGACCCTGAGCTGGGATAAAATCAAGTGATGTCCCAATTTCAGATAGTTCCAAGAAACTATCTACATCCGTTGGGAGGTGTAATTCTATAGAAATCTCAAATTTACTTAAAGAAATTGATTCCAAATCTGTTTGAAATTCAGGATTTTCTTCTACTTCTACTAGACTTGCTCTATCATTTTCCGCATGAATCAAAATCAAATCATCTTCTGGTGAAAAAATTTCAAAAGCGTAGCCATTTTGACCTTTATATAATCGATGAATCGAATCTGTTTTAGATAAGAGTCCCTCGATTTCTAAGGGATTTTCCACCTTGATAATCAATCTAGCCAGTTTTTTTCGTCCCTCTACCTTACGAGTACGCATGCTTGGTGCTTCTTCTAAAACCAGCTTTTCAAGACCTGTTTGGTCCCCTAGTGATAGGAAGGCTGATTCTTCTAACAAGGCCTTCATGCCAAGGGTTTCAATATAAAATGTTTCATTTAATTTTCTATTATTAACTTTTAAAGTAGGAATAATCCGTACAATCTGATTTACATTCATAAATTCCTCCATCACTTTTTATTTTAAAGGATTTTAGAATTTTTTACAAGATATTATGCTCAAATTTAACTTTATTTAGCTATTTAGTAAAGATAGCCTTTCAAGGCTTTTGTCAAAACCTGATAACCAGCAACACTGAGGTGCAGTCCATCAGTTGTATATTCTGGCTCTATAATATTTGTAGTGGGTAAATCCCCTATAGATATTATGGAGCCTATTTTTGTGTAGAAAAAAAGTCCCATATGACCTATAATGAAAAGCGACAAAACAACTCATTAGAAAGAATCATATGGAACAATTACATTTTATCACAAAACTCCTTGACATTAAAGACCCTAATATCCAATTTATGGATATCATCAATAAGGATACACACAAGGAAATCATCGCCAAACTGGACTATGAAGCTCCATCTTGTCCTAAGTGCGGAAGTCAAATGAAGAAATATGACTTTCAAAAACCTTCTAAAATTCCTTATCTTGAAACGACTGGTATGCCTACTAGAATTCTACTTAGAAAGCGTCGATTCAAGTGCTATCACTGTTCAAAAATGATGGTCGCTGAAACTTCTATCGTCAAGAAGAATCACCAAATCCCTCGTATCATCAATCAAAAAATTGCTCAAAAGTTAATTGAAAAGATTTCTATGACTGATATTGACCATCAGCTTTCCATTTCAACTTCAACTGTCATTCGAAAGCTCAATGACTTCCACTTTGAGTGTAATGTTAGAAATCTGCCTAAGATTATGTCTTGGGACGTTGAAACAGTCCAGGGAGTGACTGTTTCAATCGGGAGATGGAGATGAGCTTCATTGCGCAAGATTTTAACAATCTCAATATCATCACTGTTCTTGAGGGAAGAACACAAGCTATCATTCGAAATCACTTTCTTCGCTACGATAGAGCTGTCCGATGTCGAGTGAAAATTATTACTATGGATATGTTTAGTCCTTACTATGACTTAGCTAAACAGATTCGCTTTCAAATTTCTAGGCTCAGGCTGAAACAGTCTCCCAGACTGTTTCACTCCCGAATGCTAAAATCGTGTTGGATCGCTTTCACATTGTACAACATCTTAACCGTGCTATGAGTCGTGTGCATGTCCAAATCATGAATCAGTTTCATCGAAAATCCCATGAATACAAGGCTATCAAGCGCTACTGGAAACTCATTCAACAGGATAGTCGTAAACTCAGCGATAAACGTTTTTATCGCCCTACTTTTCGTATGCACTTAACCAATAAAGAGATTCTTGACAAGCTTTTGAGCTATTCAGAAGACTTAAAACACCACTACAATCTCTATCAGCTCTTGCTTTTTCACTTCCAGAATAAGGAACCAGAGACATTTTTCGGACTTATTGAGGACAATCTAAAGCAGGTTCATCCTCTTTTTCAGACTGTTTTTAAAACCTTCCTCAAGGATAAAGAAAAGATTGTCAACGCCCTTCAACTACACTATTCTAACGCCAAACTGGAAGCGACCAATAATCTCATCAAACTTATCAAGCGCAATGCCTTTGGTTTTCGAAACTTTGAAAACTTCAAAAAACGGATTTTTATCGCTCTGAACATCAAAAAAGAAAGGACGAAATTTGTCCTTTCTCGTGCTTAGCTGACTTCAACCCACTACAGTTGACAAAGAGCCGGAAAGTAATTTTATCTCAGTCAGTGAATAATCGCGAGCAATGGATTGATGATAGCTTCGAGATTATTGAGAGCCTCATTCACAGGCACATCTTTTCCAATATCGTTCGTCCCAATTAAAAGGACAATTTTATCTACCTCCCCACCGTACAGATGCGCATCCAGATTCTCTAATAACAGTCCTGTCTGATAGCCACAAATTCCTCGATTGACAATTGTCTTTGAAGTCCCAAACAACTCCTGCAGAGGATAATATTCGATAATGGAATCCCCAATAAAAAGAATATCTGGCTCTACAACTGAAACCTGATTTAGGTGACGATACTTAGTTTGGATTTTTTCTTGTTCCTTTAGTAACCAATTTTCTAATAACTGTACTGCTACTTCATTCTCCTTTTTCTAACCAGTTTTCCAATACTTGGTAAACTCCTCCTTGGCTATTGGCTGGCGCTAGAGCCGTCGCCACAGCTTTGGCTTTGTCATCAGCATTTTCCATCGCATAGGCAATTCCAGCCATTTCAAGCATTTCAACATCATTTTCACTATCGCCAAAAGCCATGATTTGTTGGGGGTTCAAGTCCCAACGCTTGAGTAATTCTTCCAAGCCCCATGCTTTATGAATTCCAGCTTGGAGGATATCAATGCAACCATAGCCACTCGATACAGCCCGAACACGGCCATCAAAGAGGTCATTGATTTCTTCCAATACCGAATTCAAACGTTCCTCACCAACAACCATACTCATCTTGAGCACACCACCAAAGAGGTCAGAGGTTAATTCATCCACAAAATTCATTCGTTGGTAGAATTCTTCAATCATTTCTGGAGTCATAAAACTTTCAAGGTCTGTAAAAATGGTACCTTCCTTGACGAAACCACCCTTCATCCCTGTTACAACAAATTGATCCTGACACGCTCGACCCTCGAAATGAGCCAAAGCCTTATCGACAATGGCATCATCCCAAGTCTGAGCCTGAATCAATTCATTGTTTTCAAAAATATGAGCACCATTGGCAACAACCAGAACCACTCGATCCACCAAGTGCTCCAGTAGTTGCCTCATGCGGTGAATTTCATTCCCTGTCGCGATGACAAAACGAATCCCCCTTTGATCCAACTGATCCACAATCTTTTCCAAGCGTGGGAGATCAAGCTGGCCTCTAGCATCCAGCAAGGTCCCATCCATATCTGTCGCAATTACCTTAATCGTCATTTACTTTCCTCTTGATTAGACTTCCTGCAAAACTAGAATCCTAGTTCATGATTGATAATACCAGCAATCAAATTCATTCGTAATCCGAAGTGTTTACGATGATTTCGATAGGTTGTTGAAGATATTTTAAACGTTTTCATAGTGCAATGAAATAAGAACAGGACAAATCGATCAGGACAGTCAAATCGATTTCTAACAATGTTTTAGAAGTAGAGGTGTACTATTCTAGTTTCAATCTACTATACTTTGTCAAAAATATTCTCAACCTTGATTCTCTCCTTAGATAGCGCATGGTTACAGGCTTTCTCTTCAGCTGTTAGCGGCTTGAGTTTGCTGGATTTCCTCGGAGTTTGCGCTTGAGGATATAGCTTCATGAGCCCTTGATAACCACTGTCAGACAAGATTTTACCAGATTGT
>NZ_VMML01000010.1:0-36297 GCF_013277175.1 Streptococcus sp. 3167
TTTCATCTACTCTGTTATTCGAGGGCATTCTATTGATGGTTGGAAATTGATTGGTGGTACTTGGTACTATTATAAGAACAGTACGAAACAAACAGGTTGGCAAAAGATAAATGACACTTGGTACTATCTAGACGCCTCCGGTAAGATGCTCACAGATTGGCAAAAAGTAAATGGGAAATGGTATTATCTGGAAAACTCTGGTTCAATGGCAACAGGTTGGAAATATATACGAGGCAGATGGTATTACTTAGATAATAAAAATGGAGACATGAAAACCGGTTGGATAAAAGTGGGAGGAAATTGGTATTATCTCAATTCAAGTGGAGCAATGGTTACAGGTAGCCAAACTATTGATGGTAAAGTTTATAATTTCGCTTCATCTGGTGAATGGATTTAATATTGGAGGTATATATAAATGAAACTTTTGAAAAAAACTATGCAAGCTGGACTAACAGTAATTTTCTTTGGTTTGCTAGCTACGAATACAGTATTTGCAGATAACTCTGAAGGATGGCAGTTTGTCCAAGAAAACGGTAGAACCTATTACAAAAAGGGGAACCTCAAAGAAACGGACTGGCGAGTGATTGATGGGAAGACCTATTATTTTGATTATAATGGCGAAATGGTTGTTGGTTGGCAGTACATTCCAATGCCAGTTAAAGGATATACAATTGGTCCTTACCCTAATGGTATCAGATTAGAAGGTTCCCCAATGCCAGAATGGTACTACTTTGACGAAAATGGAGTGCTACAAGAGTTTGTTGGTTGGCAAGAATTAGAGCTAAAATATTCCTTAACCGTTGGGAAAAAACATGGTGAAGGCTGGGAAGGTCCCGAAGTTCTTAAATTAGCATACTACTACTTTGATCAAGATCATTATTTAAAGACAGGTTGGCTTTATGATCAATCTAACTGGTATTACCTAGCAAAAACAGGAAATTCTGGGAATAAGAATCTTGGTGGTGAAAGACGTGTAGGTTGGATAAATGATGGTTCAGCTTGGTACTATCTAGATTCAGAAACTGGTATCATGCAAACTGGTTGGAAGCAAATTGGCAATAAGTGGTACTACCTCCGTTCATCAGGTGCAATGGCAACAGGTTGGGCTTATGTTGGTAATAACTGGTACTATCTTCGTTCATCAGGTGCAATGTCCACAGGTTGGGTGAAAGATGGTTCAATATGGTACTATCTAAATGCAAGTAATGGAGATATGAAAACAGGCTGGTTCCAAATCAATGGTAAATGGTATTATGCCTATGGTTCAGGTGCCCTAGCTGTTAATACCACAGTAGATGGTTACTACGTAAACTATAATGGTGAGTGGGTTAAGTAACGAATGCTAATCGTAACTGTAGTTGATACTTAACTTATTAAAAAGAGCTTTTTTCTACCATTTGTCAACTCTATCAATTTTTAAGAATTAAATGAGTGAAGACAGTAGCTATTCAGTATGTTTATCTACTGTAGTAGGTTGAAGAAAAACTAAGAATGAGAAAGGACGAAGTTAGTCCTTTCTTTTTTATGTGACTATACTTTCTATTCAAATGAGCTTTTAACCGATTGATTGAGCCAATCAACTCTTAAAACCAAAGAGCAATTTCTCGCTTAGCTGACTCTTCTGAATCTGAACCATGTACAACATTTTGGATAGTCTCATTTTCTCCAGCAGCTTTTGCAAAATCAACTCGAATAGTTCCTGGTAAAGCTTCTTCTGGATCAGTTGCACCCATCATGGTCCGCCAAGTTTCGATTACTTTAGGATCAGAAATGATACCTACAAGAACCGGTCCTGAAGTCATAAATTCACGAATCGGTGGGTAAAAACTTTGACCAACCAAGTCCTGATAGTGCTGGTCAATTAACTCTTCTGAAAGCTGTGTACGCAACTCCAATTTTTCAATTGTAAATCCACGTTGTTCGATACGTTTCAACACTTCACCCACTAGTCCTCTTTTTACACCATCTGGTTTAATGATAAAAAATGTTTGTTCCATACCTGTCTCCTTTGTCAGCTTCTTTCTTTTATTTTACCACATTCCATGGAAAAATGGAGAAAGTTTTCAGAAAACAGAAAGAGAACCCGAAGGCTCTCTCATCTGCTTTTATTCTACTGTTTCTTCCACAGTTTCAACGGCAGTATCCACAACTACTTCTGTTGTTTCTTCATTCCCTTCTTCCTCTACTGGAGGATTAAGGTATTCTTCTTCGTTGATAGCATGTGGTTCCAGGTTACGGTAACGAGCCATACCAGTACCTGCTGGGATAATCTTACCGATGATAACATTTTCCTTAAGTCCAAGGAGATGGTCTTTCTTACCACGGATAGCTGCGTCAGTAAGGACACGAGTTGTTTCCTGGAAGGAAGCCGCTGACAAGAAACTATTTGTTTCAAGTGAGGCTTTGGTAATTCCCATAAGAACTGGGCGACCTGTCGCTGGAACTCCACCTGAGATAAGAACATCTTTGTTAGCATCTGTAAAGTCATTGATATCCATGAGGGTACCCATGAGAAGATCTGTGTCACCTGGATCCATGACACGAACTTTACGGATCATTTGACGAACCATTACCTCGATGTGTTTGTCACCGATTTCTACCCCTTGGCTACGGTAAACTTTTTGTACTTCACCGAGAAGGTAAGTTTCAACTGACAAGACATCACGAACTGCAAGGAGACGTTTTGGTTGGATAGAACCTTCTGTAAGAGCAGCACCACGCGCTACTTGGTCCCCAACTTCAACACGCATACGAGCTGTAAATGGAACAACGTACTCACCTTCGCCAGTTTCACCCTTAACAAAGACTTTCTTGGTACGAGTTGATGCATCTTCTTCGATAGCGGTAACTTGTCCTTTAACCTCTGTGATAACCGCTTCCCCTTTAGGATTGCGGGCTTCAAAGATTTCTTGGACACGAGGAAGACCCTGAGTGATATCGGTATTTGAGGCAACCCCACCCGTGTGGAAGGTACGCATTGTAAGCTGTGTACCAGGTTCCCCGATAGATTGGGCAGCGATTGTACCAACTGATTCACCAACTTCAACCGCATCACCAGTCGCCAAGTTGATACCATAACAGTGACGGCAGACACCGTGACGAGTGTTACATGTAAATACGGAACGGATAGTCACTTCTTCCACACCAGCATTAACAATTTCACGCGCCTTGTCTTCTGTAATCAACTCATTTGGACCGATAATAACTGCACCAGTTTCTGGATGTTTAACAGTTTTCTTAGTGTAACGACCGTTGAGACGCTCTTCGAGTGACTCAATCATCTCTTTTCCTTCTGCGATAGAGCGGATCAAGAGACCACGGTCAGTTCCACAGTCGTCCTCACGAATGATAACGTCTTGGGCAACGTCAACCAAACGACGAGTCAAGTAACCTGAGTCGGCTGTCTTAAGGGCCGTATCGGTCATACCTTTACGGGCACCGTGAGTTGAGAAGAACATTTCGAGTACTGACAAACCTTCGCGGAAGTTTGAAAGGATTGGCAATTCCATGATACGTCCGTTCGGAGCAGCCATCAGACCACGCATACCGGCAAGCTGTGAGAAGTTTGAGATGTTACCACGGGCTCCAGAGTCCATCATCATAACGATTGGGTTCTTAGGATCTTGGTTGGCAATCAAGCGTTTCTCAAGTTTTTCACGAGCAGCACGCCATTCGGCTGTAACAGCATTGTAACGCTCGTCGTCTGTAATCATACCACGACGGAATTGTTTGGTGATTTGTTCGACACGTTTGTGTGATTCTTCAATGATTTCAGCCTTGTCATCAACGACTGGGATATCGGCAATACCCACTGTCAATCCTGCAAGAGTTGAGTGGTGGTAACCGAGGTTCTTCATACGGTCAAGTAGGGCAGAAGTTTCTGTCGTACGGAAACGTTTGAAGATTTCAGCGATGATATTTCCAAGATTTTTCTTCTTGAATGGAGGGTTAAGTTCAAGATTGCTGATCGCTTCCTTGATATCTCCACCAAGTGGCAAGAAGTATTTAGCTGGAACGCCTTCTGTCAAGTTGGCATTGTTTGGTTCTTGCAAGTATGGTAGACCCTCTGGCATGATGTCGTTGAAGAGGATTTTACCAACTGTTGTAAGCAAGACCTTGTGTTTTTGCTCTTCTGTCCAAGGCTTGTTGAGGCTGTCTGTTGCGATACCAACACGTGAATGGAGGTGAACATAACCATTGCGGTAAGCCATGACAGCTTCATCACGGTCTTTGAAGACCATTCCTTCACCTTCACGACCAGCTTCTTCCATGGTCAAGTAGTAGTTACCCAAAACCATGTCCTGAGATGGTGTAACAACTGGTTTACCATCTTTCGGGTTCAAGATATGCTCAGCAGCCAACATCAAGATACGAGCTTCTGCTTGGGCTTCTTCTGAAAGCGGTACGTGGATGGCCATTTGGTCCCCGTCAAAGTCGGCATTGTAGGCTTCACAGACAAGTGGGTGCAAGCGAAGGGCCTTACCATCAATCAAGACTGGCTCGAAGGCTTGGATACCCAAACGGTGAAGGGTCGGTGCGCGGTTCAAAAGCACTGGGTGTTCTTTGATCACTTCTTCAAGGATATCCCAGATACGCTCATCTCCGCGTTCCACCAAGCGTTTAGCAGCTTTGACGTTTTGCACGATATCACGAGCGACTATTTCACGCATGACGAATGGTTTAAAGAGCTCAATCGCCATTTCACGTGGCACACCACATTGGTACATCTTAAGAGTTGGACCAACGGCGATAACGGAACGTCCTGAGAAGTCAACACGTTTACCGAGCAAGTTTTGACGGAAGCGTCCTTGTTTACCTTTAAGCATGTGGCTCAATGATTTAAGAGGACGACTACCTGGTCCTGTGATTGGACGACCACGACGACCATTGTCAATCAAAGCGTCAACTGCTTCTTGAAGCATACGCTTCTCATTTTGAACGATGATACCAGGCGCATTCAACTCAAGCAAACGAGCCAAACGGTTGTTACGGTTGATAACACGGCGGTAAAGGTCGTTCAAGTCAGATGAGGCAAAACGGCCACCATCCAACTGCAACATTGGACGAAGATCTGGTGGAATAACTGGAAGGATGTTGAGAATCATCCATTCAGGTTTGTTTCCAGACTTGTAAAAAGCATCCAAAACATCCAAACGACGGATGGCTTTGACACGTTTTTGTCCAGTAGCTGTTTTCAACTCTTCTTTGAGTTCAGCAATTTCTTTTTCAAGATCTACTTGTTTCAAAAGGTCTTGGATAGCTTCGGCACCCATCTTGGCAACGAACGATCCATAACCATACTCACGCAAGCGCTCACGGTATTCGCGCTCTGTCATGATAGACTTGTGCTCAAGTGGTGTATCCTTAGGATCAATCACCACATAAGCCGCAAAGTAGATAACTTCCTCGAGGGCACGAGGGCTCATATCAAGGGTCAAGCCCATACGGCTTGGAATCCCCTTGAAGTACCAGATGTGAGATACAGGAGCTTTCAATTCGATGTGCCCCATACGCTCACGACGAACTTTCGTACGCGTTACTTCAACCCCACAACGGTCACAAACAATTCCTCTGTAACGAATGCGTTTATATTTACCACAAGCACATTCCCAGTCTTTTGTAGGACCAAAGATCACTTCATCAAAGAGTCCTTCACGTTCTGGTTTCAAGGTTCGGTAATTGATTGTTTCAGGTTTTTTGACTTCTCCATAAGACCATGAACGGACTTTGCTTGGAGAAGCTAGGGTGATTTGCATACTTTTAAAACGATTTACATCAACCACTATTTCTTCCCTTTCTATTCTAAGTGAGCTACTTATTCTTGTTCAGCAGCTTCTTCTGTTGCTTCCGCTTTTGTTGCTTTCTCAGCTTCTTCGGCTTCAAAGGCTGCTTTAGCCTCTTGGGCTGCTTTTTCGCGGGCTTTTTCAAGGTCATCTACGTGGATGACATCTTCGTCCATTCCTTCATCCAAGTCGCGAAGTTCCACTTCTTGGTCATCTTCGTCTAGGACACGCATGTCAAGACCGAGAGATTGCAATTCTTTGACAAGAACTCGGAAGGATTCTGGAACACCTGGTTTTGGAATTGGTTTTCCTTTTGTAATAGCTTCATAAGCTTTCAAACGTCCGTTGATATCGTCAGACTTGTAAGTCAAGATTTCTTGTAGGACATTTGATGCACCGTAGGCTTCAAGAGCCCAAACCTCCATCTCACCGAAACGTTGTCCACCAAACTGAGCTTTACCTCCGAGTGGTTGTTGGGTAACAGTTGAGTAAGGTCCGACTGAACGCGCGTGCAATTTATCATCAACCATGTGGTGGAGTTTGATCATGTACATGACTCCGACAGAAACACGGTTATCAAACGGTTCTCCAGTACGTCCATCGTAAAGGATTGTTTTGGCATCGCTATCCATACCAGCTTCTTTAACAGTTGACCAAAGGTCTTCAGAACTTGCTCCGTCAAAGACTGGTGTTGCGATGTGGATACCAAGAGTACGAGCTGCCATACCAAGGTGAAGCTCCATAACCTGACCGATATTCATACGTGATGGCACCCCAAGTGGGTTCAACATGATATCGACTGGAGTTCCGTCTGGAAGGTAAGGCATGTCTTCTACAGGAACGATACGAGAAACAACACCTTTGTTTCCGTGACGTCCGGCCATCTTATCTCCGACCTTGATCTTACGTTTTTGAGCGATGTAGACGCGAACCAGCATGTTAACACCTGATTGCAGCTCATCTCCATTTGCACGTGTAAAGATCTTAACATCACGAACGACACCATCGGCACCGTGTGGTACACGAAGAGAAGTATCACGAACTTCACGAGATTTATCTCCGAAGATAGCGTGCAAGAGACGTTCTTCAGCTGAAAGGTCTTTCTCACCCTTAGGTGTTACTTTACCTACAAGGATATCACCTTCTTTAACCTCAGCACCGATACGGATAATACCCATTTCGTCAAGGTCTTTAAGAGCGTCTTCCCCAACATTTGGAATTTCACGAGTAATTTCTTCAGGCCCAAGCTTTGTATCGCGTGTTTCTGATTCGTATTCTTCAAGGTGAACAGATGTGTAGACATCGTCTTTAACCAAGCGTTCGCTCATGATAACAGCATCCTCGAAGTTGTAACCTTCCCAAGTCATGTAGGCAACGATTGGGTTTTGTCCAAGCGCCATTTCTCCATTTTCCATAGAAGGTCCGTCAGCGATGAAATCACCTTTTTCAACGACATCGCCAACTTTAACAAGCGTACGTTGGTTGTAGGCAGTACCTGAGTTTGAACGACGGAATTTTTGGATGTGGTAAACATCCAATGAACCATCTTCACGACGAACTTCTACCTTGTCAGCATCTGCGTAAGTAACTTTACCATCGTACTGAGCAATCACAGCAGCTCCTGAATCGTGGGCTGCTTGGTATTCCATACCAGTACCAACGTAAGGTGCTTGAGGATTGATCAATGGCACAGCCTGACGTTGCATGTTGGCTCCCATGAGGGCACGGTTGGAGTCATCGTTTTCCAAGAAAGGAATACATGCTGTCGCAACGGCAACTACCTGTTTTGGTGAAACGTCCATGTAGTCAACAACATTCGCTGGATACTCTTGGTTGACCCCTTGGTGACGTCCCATGACAATCTTCTCAGCAAAGGTTCCATCTTCATTCAGACGAGAATTAGCCTGTGCTACAGTAAATTCATCTTCTTCATAGGCTGTCAACCAAACGATTTCGTTCGTAACAACGCCTGTTTCACGGTCAACTTTACGGTATGGTGTTTGAACAAAACCATACTTGTTCAAATGTCCGTAAGATGACAAGTTATTGATCAAACCGATGTTAGGTCCTTCAGGTGTCTCGATTGGACACATACGACCATAGTGAGTGTAGTGCACGTCACGTACCTCATATCCAGCACGGTCACGTGTCAAACCACCAGGTCCCAAGGCTGACAAACGGCGTTTGTGAGACAACTCAGAAAGTGGGTTGTGTTGGTCCATGAACTGTGACAACTGTGATGAACCAAAGAATTCTTTCACCGCAGCTGTTACAGGACGGATGTTGATGATTTGTTGTGGCGTCAAAACTTCGTTGTCCTGAACAGACATACGTTCACGGACATTACGTTCCATACGAGAAAGTCCGAGACGTACTTGGTTGGCAAGCAATTCACCAACTGCACGGATACGACGGTTTCCAAGGTGGTCGATATCATCTACACGGCCAAGTCCTTCAGCCAAGTTGAGGAAGTAGCTCATCTCAGCAAGGATATCTGCAGGAGTGACGATACGAACTTTGTCATCTGGATTGGCATTACCAATGATGGTTACGACGCGGTCTGGATCAGTTGGTGCAACAACCTTGAATTTTTGAAGAACAACTGGCTCAGTCACAACGGCTGCATCGTTTGGAATATAAACAATCTTGTTCAAGTCACCATCCAAATGGCTTTCAATGCTTTCAATCACACTACGAGTCATAACAGTTCCAGCTTCTACCAAGATTTCTCCAGTTTCAGGGTCTACCAATGGCTCTGCAATGGTTTGGTTAAGCAAGCGTGTTTTAACATTGAGTTTTTTATTGATCTTGTAACGACCAACTGCTGCTAAGTCATAGCGACGTGGGTCAAAGAAACGAGCTACAAGCAAGCTACGTGAGCTTTCAGCTGTCTTAGGTTCACCTGGACGAAGGCGTTCGTAGATTTCTTTCAAGGCTTCGTCTGTACGAGAGTCCATTGGATTCTTGTGGATATCTTTTTCAACAGTGTTGCGAACCAATTCGCTATCACCAAAGATATCAAAGATTTCATCATCACCTGAGAAACCAAGCGCACGAACCAAGGTTGTAAATGGAATCTTACGAGTACGGTCGATACGAGTGTAGGTAATATCTTTTGAGTCGCTTTCAAGTTCCAACCAAGCTCCACGGTTAGGGATAACAGTTGAACCATAGCCCACTTTACCGTTCTTATCTACTTTGTCATTAAAGTAAACACCTGGCGAGCGAACCAACTGAGATACAATGATACGTTCACCACCATTGATAATGAAAGTACCCATTTCTGTCATGATCGGGAAATCACCAAAGAAAACTTCTTGGGTCTTGATTTCGCCTGTTTCTTTATTGATCAAGCGGAAGGTTACAAAAATTGGTGCTGAGTAGCTAGCATCGTGAATACGAGCTTCTTCTAGCGTATATTTGGGTTCCTTGATTTCATATCCAACAAATTCCAACTCCATTGTGTCTGTGAAGTTTGAAATTGGCAATACATCTTCAAACACTTCCTTAAGACCGTGGTCTAGGAAATCTTTGAATGAGTCAGTTTGAATTTCAATCAAATTTGGTAAGTCAAGAACTTCTTTGATTCTTGAAAAACTACGACGGGTACGATGTTTCCCGTATTGAACGTCATGTCCTGCCAAGATGATTCTCCTTTGTAAATAAGTTCCAAGCCTTGTCAATCAGGCTTTCTAATCGTCATATGGTTGTAAAACCCCTATCACCGTGTCCCTTTGATGAATTTTCAGAATTTTTAAGTCTTTATTACAAGTACTCAAAATCCTGAAAAAAAGCACAAAAAGAGCAGCTAAATCTGACTTTTTCAGAAGATTTAACTGCTGTGAGCCTTGTCTGGACAATATTTCAGACAAAACCTACGACAAATGATTATTTATATTATACCCTAATTAGCTAGATTTTTCAAGGGGATTCAGTAGATTTTTGGTAATCTTTTTCCCATAGAAAACTTAGCATTACATTCGAATCACACTATGGTACAAAAAACTGAAAAAGCTATTGACTGAAAATCATTTTCAAGGTATAATAAGAAACGTTAAGGCGGTATAGCCAAGTGGTAAGGCACGGCTCTGCAAAAGCTTGATCGTCGGTTCAAATCCGTCTACCGCCTTCTATAACTTGATTTATCAGGTTTCAAATGAACAGAAAGCCCAATTTGAAGGGCTTTTTTATTTTTCTTCTGATAAATACGGATAATTTTGAAAAACTTTTGGGGCAAAGTTCTTTCCATGACATAATTCCCTCATGAAATCAACTGAAAAAAGCTTCGTCACACCTGGTGACAAAAGCCTCTAGTTTACTCTGTTTCTTCTTCTATTTCAACTTCGGTAATTTGGACTTTTACCTTGGTAACACGTCCATTTTTCACTTTATCATTGGTTAAGATAAGTTGTTTGTTTTGGCTGACCAATTCATAGCTAAGTTTCTCAGTCGTCGGAATGGTCCCCACTCCTGTCAAATAGTAACCAGCAATGGTATCAACGTCATCACTTTCCAGTTCAACATCAAAGTAATTATTGAAATCATTGAGGGTCATTGTTCCTTGAACAATGTAGGTATCCTCGCCAATCTGATGAACATCTATTGCTGCTTTGTCCGTTTCATCATCAATTTCACCAACAATTTCCTCTAAGAGGTCTTCCAAGGTCACCAAACCAGCCATACCACCGTATTCATCCAGCAAGATTGCCATTTGTCTTTGGGTATTGCGCAATTCTTTTAGCAAGTCATCCACAAAAATAGTTTCAGGTACAAAAAGTGGATCTTGTAAGATTTTCTTCCAAACAATATTATCAAAACCATCCACAAAACCAGCCTTAAGGAGACTCTTGGTGTGAATGATTCCAATTACATTGTCCTTATCCCCATCGTAAACTGGTATACGGGAAAAGTTTTGTTTTAAAATACTTTGGATAATGCTTTGACTATCATCCTGAATATCCACCATAAAAGCATCTGTCCGAGGAACCATAACCTCTCGTGCCATTAGTTCATCGAGCGAAAAGACACCTTGTAGCATCTCAATCTCATCAGCATCCAATGTTTCTTCACTATTTGTCAGCATATAGGCAATTTCATCACGGGTCATCTTTTCATCCGCATCATCGAATGACATAGGAGTCAAATGGCTCAAGAAATTGGTCGAAGCAGCTAAAAGCCAAACAAAAGGACTGACTAGTTTTCCGATCCCAATGATAACCGGCGCTGTACGAATTGCCAAGGCATCCTTTAGATTAAGAGCGATTCTCTTAGGATATAATTCCCCAAAAACGATGGAAATATAGGTCAAAAATGCCAAGGATAGAAAAGTTGCCACGGCTTGTGCTGTTTCGACATTCCCAAGCCAAGAGGCAATCACACGTCCTAGAGTATCAGTTAAACTCGCCCCTGATAAGATTGTAATCAGGGTGATTCCTACCTGAATGGTTGATAAAAAGTGGTTAGGATTTTCTAGTACCTTCAGCAGGCGGATGTAGCGTCTGTCTCCTTCTTCTGCCTTTTGTTCAACTCGGGCACGATTAAGAGAAACCATGGCCATTTCTGTGGCTGAGAAAAAGGCATTTAATACCGTCAAGATAAACAATAAAACAAATTGTAGCAACAAATTCTGACTACTTGGGTCTTCCATAGTTCTTCTCCTAAAATAGTATCTTATCCTTTATTATATCACAAAATTTAATCCAATACATATTATTTTTTTCTTAGCGTAACTTCTCAAAGTAACTTCCATCTCTCTCCCAAAACTGGAAGTTAGTTTTAGAAGTTACCATTTTTTCTTAGTACCTACTCTAGCCCTACTTAAACTAGAAAAAAGAACTCCTACATCCATAAGTGATATAGGAGTTTATCTTATCTTTTACTGATACTCTTCGAAAATCTCTTCAAACCACGTCAGCTTTATCTGCAACCTCAAAGCTGTGCTTTGAGCAACCTGCGGCTAGCTTCCTAGTTTGCTTTTTGATTTTCATTGAGTATGAGTTACAGTTACTTCTCCAGTTCGGTAATCCAGTTGAAGCCCCTTTTGAACATTGGGAACTAGAACATTAAATTCCAATTCTCCATCTGAAGACTTGGCTTCAATCTGTGAAGCTGAAGGAACTAAATCCTCGTTTGAAGCGTAGTAAAGGGTTACACGGTAACGGACACGCTTGTTTTGGTCCAAGGCTTTACGCACCTTACTTTCATAGTAGTTTTGACCAGTCGAATCCTCGGCCTGCGCCTGATTTGCCCAGGCTGTCTGAACAGCAATGTTTTTAGGATTGCTTGTCGAGGCATCAAAACCATCCAAACCACCGATTAAGGCATAGCCTAACAGATGACCTCTATCGACTGCATGGGTATAAGAGCCCTTTAGATTCTTGACCTGATGCCAGCCTGGAGGAGTCCATGAAGTCGAACCATTCCCAGTTTCTTCACGATTCTTGTACTGACGAGTAGCCTTAGACAAGAGGGCATTAGCCACGGTTGGTACGGTCTCCTTGCCCACCGTCTTTGTTTTATTATCAGCGTAGGGCTTACTTGAAACCTTGGCATTTAGGTTTGTTTTATTACCATTGACGATAAAAGCACCTGATCCGTTCCACTCCAGACTCCCTTTTACTTGGTTTTTGACTGCGTCTGTTAAGACACTCTCTGCCAATGCTTGACTAGGAGCTTCAGACGCTTGTTTTTTCTGACTAAGCTTGGTTTTAGGACTATTAGGTGCCGACTGCATCTGCTTGATATAATAGCTCCCTGTAGACAAAAGCAATAACACTAGCAGTCCGATTAGTGTCTGTCTTGTTTTTTTGTTCATATTTCTCCTTATCTTTAGAAAAAGGCTGGTTCTCCAGCCTAATTTCCTGTAAATTTATGAATCAATTCCTGCCATTTTGCTGGAGACAGGATAGCCCATGGATCTTGACCCTTGCCCAAGATTCCATAACCTACCATTAAACCGATTCCTAGAGCCAGAGTACCTAAAATCAGTACTATGATGACTAAAAGTAAACGCTTGACTACGTAGCTTGATTTCTTATTCATCTTCATCACTTGCCTCAATCCGCTGAATCTTAGCACCTAGCTGCGCCAACTTCTCATGGAAACCGTAGTAACCTCTATCCAAGTGAACCAATTTACCGACCACAGTTTCTCCCTGTGCTACCAAACCTGTCAAAATCAAGGCTGCACTGGCACGAAGGTCAGTAGAAAGAACTTCCGCTCCCTGCAAAGGTTGACCACCAACAATACGAGCTGTATCACGGATAATCTCAGAATGCAAGCCCATGCGACGCATTTCTTCTAGATGTTGGAAACGATTTTCGAAAACTGTCTCCACCATAGTTGATTCCCCTTTTGCGACTGTCATCAAGGCTGTAAATTGAGCCTGCATATCTGTTGGAAATCCTGGGTGGGGCAAGGTTTTCACATGAACAGCTTTTAGATTTTCTAGTTGAGAGCGAACGCGAATTCCTTCCGTCTCCTCCGTCACTTCCACTCCCATTTCAAGCAATTTGGCAATCAAGGGACGGTTGTGCTCCCAGACAGCATCTTTAATCAAGACATCACCACCAGTCATGGCAGCAGCTACCATAAAGGTTCCTGCTTCGATACGGTCTTGGACTACATTGTGAGTCGTACCATGAAGTTTCTCAACACCGGTAATGGTAATGGTCTCTGTACCAGCACCCTTAACCTTAGCTCCCATTTCATTAAGGAGAATGGCTAGGTCAACAATCTCAGGCTCACGCGCAGCATTTTCAATCACTGTCATCCCATCAGCTAGGGTCGCTGCCATCATCAAGTTCTGCGTTGCACCAACACTTGGAAAGTCCATATAGATATGAGCGCCATGCAAGCGTTCTGCCTTGGCTTCGATGTAACCAGCTGTCTGACTAATCTTAACCCCCATAGCTTCCAGACCTTTCAAATGAAGATCAATAGGACGGCTACCAATGGTACAACCACCTGGCATGGATACCTTGGCATGACCCACACGGGCAAGGATTGGCCCTAATACAACGATGGAGGCGCGCATCTTGCTGACATACTTGTAAGGGGCTTCCTCAGTGATGTCGCCAGTAGCATCCACCTCAACAAGATGGGCTTCCTCATCAAAGTCAACCTTGGCATTCAAACCACCAACCACCTGATTCATAATAAAGACATCCGACAAGATCGGTACATTCTGTAAGACTGTCTTTCCTTCACTTGCTAGAATAGTCGCTGCCAACAAGGGCAAGACTGCATTCTTTGCTCCTTCGATGGTTACACTTCCTACCAGACGATTATCGCCACCTTGAACAACAATTTTGTCCATACTCGTTTCCTTTACTCTTGATTTTATAATAATCCTCTAAGCGCTTCTTGCCACAAATGATACAGGCTGATAAAGAAAGAACTCAAGATATAGCCCATTACAATGCTGAAAAAACCTACTAATAAACGAACTTTTCTTGTATTCTCAGCTGTCACTTTTAAAACCTTTTCCCATCTAACAAGATCCTTTAAAAGGTAAAAACTCACATAAATAAAGAGCATGTGACTGCTTAGAGTGAATAATAATTGAACCATTTGACTATTATACCATCTTCTCTGTTTGTGCGCTAGTTTGGAAACTTCACTTAAAAACTAGGGATTGTTTTTCAAGTAATCAATTGCATCTTGTAGGGTTTTAACGGGCACGATTTTCATATCTGTCTTGATTGTTTTGGATGCTTCTAGGGCTGTTTGGTAGTTGTTTTTTGCATCCGGGTGTGCTTTTTGTTCTTCTTCGCTAACAGGATTATCAGGGGCAAAGAAAATAGCGGCACCTGCCCTAGCCGAAGCTACAACTTTTTTATCAATACCTCCAATATCCCCCACATTCCCATCGCGGTCAATGGTACCTGTACCAGCAACAATACGACCATTACGAAGATCTGGGTGAGCTATTTGAGTATAGATAGCTAGACTAAACATGAGACCAGCACTTGGGCCGCCAATACCAGCTGTTGAAAAGCTAATTGGGACATTGCTGATTACCTCTGTACGATCAATCAAGCCGATTCCAATCCCATTTTTTCCATTTTCCAAGGTGATAATCTTTCCTTCTGCAGACTTGGTTTGCCCATCCTCTTCATAGGTGACCTTGACGGAGTCCCCTAATTTTTGAGAACTGACGTAATCAATCAAGTCTTTGGAACTATCAAAGGTCTGATCATTGACTGCTGTGACCGTATCAGAGATATTGAGAATCCCTTTAAAGGTTGAATTATCCGTCACATTCAAAACATAAACGCCAAAGTACTTGAGTTCGATATCCTTACCAGCTGTTTTTAGTCCTTGATACTTGGCCATATTTTGCGATGTTTGCATGTAGAATTGATTGATTCGCATAAATTCAACATCGGAAGAACCACCTGTAGTCTCCTGAGCACTACGAATATCTGTAAAAGGTGTCAACCAAGCATAAATCATATGAGCTAAAGTGGCATGTTGAACACCAACCGTAACGAATTGATAGGCACCAGCTTCCTTATCTTCTGTGTCATTTACTTTAAGGACTTGGCGAATATCTTCCGAACCACCTGGAACCTCTATATAATAAGGCAAGGGCACTACAAATGCCAAGAAAGTCACAATCAAGGCCGCAATGACGTATAAGGGCCATCTAATCTTTTTTTTCATTTCTTATTTCCTCCAAAATACTCTCGGGAACATAGCAGGCAATATCCTGACCAAACTTCAAAAGCTCTCTAACGCCTGATGAACTGATATAGAGATGTTCAGGTCGACTATGTAAATAAATAGTCTCTATATCAGGAGACAGCTGATGGTTGTAGTAATCAAAACTGGCTTCGTATTGCAAATCCGACGCATTTCTCAAGCCTCGCACTAGGCAAGTAGCCCCCAGTCTTTTTGCGACATCGACCACCAATTCATCATGAGAAGACACGACTTTAACATTTCCCAAATGTTTCACAGCCTTTTCTAACCCCCGTTTACGATTTTCGATAGGAAGAAATCCTTGTTTGTGGGGATTAAAAAAAATACCGACATAGAGCTTATCAAAGAGTCTGCTCGCCCGTTCAATCATATCCAGATGCCCATTTGTCATCGGATCAAATGAGCCTGTGAATAAGCCAATCTTATCTGACATAGACTGTCACCTTACTAATTCCATAAATCTTTTCCTTCCAGATACCCAGACAGGCAATCTCTTCTGGAAGTTCAACGGCCTTATCCGTCTCGCACACAACCATAACATCTTCAGAAAAAAGCTCTCTCTCAGCCATTTTTTCAATATCTGCTACGATTTGTTCCTTGGCATAGGGAGGGTCTAAGAAAACGAGGTCAAATTCCCCAGATACCTGTTCCAATGCCCTCTCTGCATCCATCTTGAGGAGTTGAAATTTTCCAACTTCCTTGGTCATCTGGATATTTTCAGCCACGATGGTCTGAGCCTTACGGTCTCGCTCCACCAAAACAGCACTGGACATGCCACGCGATACTGCTTCGATAGATAAACCACCACTACCTGCATAAAGGTCCAAGACTCGTCCCCCTTCAAAGTAGGGACCAATCATGTTAAAAATGGCTCCCCTAACCTTATCCGAAGTAGGTCTTGTTGTCTTGCCTTCTAGTGTCTTGAGGGGACGTCCCCCATAGATTCCTGATACGATTTTCATACTGTTTATTATACCAAATTATAGACAAAAAGAGAAAGAAAACCGAACCTTGCGGTTCGATTCTCTACAAAATATTTTCGTAAGTATCGCGGACTTCTTGAGGCCAAACACTTGTTTGCACTTCTCCGATGTGTCTCTTGCGAAGTAGGAACATGGCCATACGAGATTGTCCAATTCCTCCACCGATTGTCAATGGGAATAGGCCATTCAACAAAGACTTGTGCCATTCCAATTCCAAGCGGTCTTCATCACCTGTAATTTCCACCTGACGTCTAAGAGTTTCTTCATCTACACGAATTCCCATAGAAGACAACTCAAAGGCTCCACCTAAAGACTCATTCCAGACAAGAATATCACCATTTAGACCCTTGTAGCCATTCTCAGACTCGCTTGTCCAGTCATCATAGTCTGGTGCACGTCCATCGTGCGGTTTACCATCTGGCAACTCGCCACCGATACCAATCAAAAAGACGGCTCCAAATTCTTTACAAATCGCATTTTCACGTTCTTTAGGTGTCAAGTCTGGGTAGCGTTCTACCAATTCTTCTGTATGGATAAAGGTGATTTGTTTTGGCAAGATAGACTCGATGTCATAGCGAGCTTCAACAGCTAGCTCAGTCAGGCGAATAGCCTTATAAATCTTCTCAACTGTTTCTTTTAGATAAACGATGTTACGCTTACCATTTGGGATAACCTTCTCCCAGTCCCACTGGTCAACATAAACAGAGTGGGTTGCATCCAAGGAATCCTCATCTGGACGAAGGGCTTTCATGTGGACAAAGAGACCCTCTCCTTCACCAAAGCCAAAACGAGCCAAGGTGTGGCGTTTCCATTTAGCAAGTGAGTGCACCACTTCATAAGTAGCATCAGGGATTTGGAGAACCTTGACCGATACTGGATTTTCCACACCAGACAGGTTGTCCTGCATTCCGTCACCGACCTTACTCAAGATAGGACCTTGAACTTCGACAACTTCTAGCTTATCTTTCAAATACTGGGTAAAAGTGTTTTTGACAAAGGAAATTTCTTCTTGTTGATGGATAAAACTTTTCTTCATAGACAACTCCTCAAAAATTTAATAAACATATTATACACCTATTTCCAAGAAAAGAAAAGAGAAAATTTTAAAAAAATCAGTGTCACTCAAAACACTGATTTCATAGACCTTTTAGTCATTGCGACCAAAGATACGTAGAATACTTAGGAAAAGATTGATAAAATCAAGATAGATGCTGAGAGCCATTGACACCACCCAGCCTGTCGCTACACGACCTTGTGATTGTTCATAGGCGAGGCGAATCTTTTGGTTATCCCAAGCAATCAACCCTGAAAAAACCAAAACCATGGCTACGCTAATCATATAATCAAAGAAACCACTAGACAAGAAAATATTGACTATCATAGCAATAATCAAACCGATCAGAGCCGCCATCATAGCTCGACCAAGACCGCTCAAATCTTTCTTGGTGAAGATACCAACTGCAGCCATGACAAAGAAGAGAAGGGAGCTCGATACAAAGGCAGATAAAACTGTACCCGGAGTATAGAAGGCTACCACAAAACTAAGGGTAAAACCGTTTAAAACAGAGTATAGCAAAAATACTGGAAGAGCAGCTGGACTATTTCTTGAAGCCATGCTACTGGCAACGAAAACCAAGGCCAATTCTGCAAAGGTTGCAATGGTCAACCAGAGACGCCCCTGCATCAAAAAGTAAACCAACTGAGACTGAAAGACCGTCAACATAAGGCCTGATACCAAAGCAGATAGTCCGATTCCCAGACCAACAAAGGCATATACCTTAGCGTAAAATTGATTGAGACCTACACGGTCATGTATAATAGTGTGATTCATCTTTTCTCCTTTTCTATGAACATCTTTCCTTGATTATAACAAAAAAAGTTAAAATTAGCTTAAATGGAAAATCAAAATACCAGCTGCAATGGCAACATTCAAACTCTCCGCCTGCCCCTTCATGCTAATATGGACCAACTGGTCTGCACTTTCAGCCATAAGGGGACTAATTCCTTGGCCCTCATTTCCCATGACTAGTACAAAATTTTCTATAGGAGGCAGTTCTCTGTAATCAACAGAATCTTTAGATAGGGTTGTTGCCAGCACTGGGATAGCTGCTTCCTTAGCTTCCTCGAGAAGCGCTTGGCTCGACATCCGGTAAATAGGCAGATGAAAATGACTGCCTTGCATCGAACGTAAGGTCTTGAGACTGTAGATATCTGCCGATTTATCCGAAACAATTACTCCAGTAAAACCTGCTGCATCCGCAGTCCGAATGATAGTTCCCACATTACCAGGATCTTGCACATCTTCCAAAAACAAGAACTTGCCCTGACTAAAGTCAGCTTGTCCTACTTCTTCTTTTTGAACCACCGCAACGATTCCCTGTGGAGTCTGAGAATCCGCCAAATCTAGCAAAATATCCTCTGACACCCAGACAGTTTGCGGAAACGAAGTTAATCGATCTCGGTAATTTTCTAAGGCAAAGATTTTCTCAATCGTCACCCCAGCTTGCACAGCTTCTTCAAACAAGTGCCAGCCTTCAATCAAATAGGCAGACTTGCGGTATTTTTTTTGGTGTAATTTCTTGGCATTTTTTACCACAGAATTGGCTTTTGAGCTTATAATAGTCATAGAAATATTATAACACAATCAAAGGGGTTTGGTATGCAAAAGGTTAGAATGATTGCCCAAGGTAGGGTACAGGGAGTCGGCTTTCGTTGGGGTGTTTACAGCTTGGCACTTGAAATTGGTGGCATCACAGGTCGGGTATGGAATAACGACGATGGCACAGTGGAAATCTTAGCCCAAGCAGACTCATCAGCTATTATGGCAAAATTTATCCAAGAAATCCGAAAAGGACCGACACCTTTTTCAAAAGTCAGTTACTTAGATGTCAAACTGAGCAACTTTCCTCCCTACCCTGACTTTAAAATCGCAAATTAGGTCTCCAGAACTATTGTATATTTTGTAAAAAAACAGTAGAATAGAAAGGTATAATTTTTAAAGAAGGAATAAAAACAGTGAAATCTATTAAACGTTTTGCACTCTCGGCTATGGGAGTGGCTATGTTGCTTGTCTTGACTGGCTGTGTCAATGTCGATAAAACCACAGGTCAGCCAACAGGATTTATTTGGAATACGATCGGAGCGCCTATGGCTGAAGCCATCAAGTACTTCGCTACTGATAAAGGTCTAGGCTTTGGTGTCGCTATCATTATCGTAACCATTATCGTACGCTTGATTATCTTACCACTTGGTATCTACCAATCATGGAAGGCAACGCTTCACTCTGAAAAGATGAACGCTCTCAAGCATGTCCTTGAGCCACACCAAACACGTCTCAAAGAAGCAACTACTCAAGAAGAAAAACTCGAAGCCCAACAAGCCCTCTTTGCCGCTCAAAAAGAGCACGGCATCAGCATGTTTGGTGGTGTAGGATGTTTCCCTATCCTCCTTCAAATGCCTTTCTTCTCTGCTATCTACTTTGCTGCCCAACATACTGAAGGGGTTGCTCAAGCAAGCTACCTAGGCATTCCTCTAGGTTCTCCAAGTATGATTTTGGTTGCCTGTGCTGGTGTCCTTTACTATCTTCAATCGCTCCTTTCACTTCACGGAGTAGAAGATGAAATGCAAAGAGAACAAATCAAGAAAATGATTTACATGAGCCCACTCATGATCGTCGTCTTCTCCCTCTTCTCACCAGCTAGTGTCACACTTTACTGGGTTGTCGGTGGTTTCATGATGATTCTCCAGCAGTTTATCGTCAACTATATCGTTCGTCCAAAACTTCGCAAAAAAGTCCGTGAAGAACTAGCCAAGAACCCACCAAAAGCAAGTGCTTTCTCTAAACCAAGTGGACGAAAAGACGTTACCCCTGAACAACCAACTGCTATCACAAGCCAGAAAAAACACAAAAATCGCAACGCTGGAAAACAACGTTCGAGATAAGAAGAAAAAGGCTTAGCTGATTTGCTAAGTCTTTTTGCAAGTCAAAAGCCCGATGTTTCCATCAGGCTTCTTTTCTATCCATGTACACGTTTCGTATAGTCTTGGTAACTTTCGGTATCCATGAGTTGTTTAGCGTTCTTAACGCGGTCTGCTGTTGGTGGTTTAACCCCTTCGAGGGAATAGGGAATTCCCAATTCACGCCATTTAAACTCACCCATGGTGTGATAAGGCAGAATTTCAAACTTATCCACATTTTTAAGAGTCTTGACGAACTTACCAAGTTCAATCAAGTCATCGTCTCTGTCTGTCAATCCTGGAACTAGCACGTGGCGAATCCAGACAGGTTTTCCAATATCTGATAGATACTGGGCACAGGCCAAGATATTTTTATTGGTTTGGCTAGTAACAATCTTGTGCTGTTCTTCGTTGATTTCCTTGATATCTAAGAGAACCAAGTCAGTGACAGCCATGAGTTTGTCAAACTTTTCAAGGTAACGTGGTTTATTACGGAAAGGAAGGGCACAGGTGTCCAAGGTACAGTGGATTCCTTGTTCCTTAGCCTTGGTGAAAAGGGCAATCAGGAAATCAATCTGCAAGAGTGCTTCTCCTCCGCTGACTGTAATCCCGCCCTTATTTCCCCAGAAACCACGGTAGCGCAAGGCTTCTGTCAAGACATCATCTACCGTCCGTTCACGTGATTTATTGGACTCCATAGCCCAAGTATCTGGGTTATGGCAATACTGGCAACGCATGTGACAGCCCTGTAAAAAGACAATAAAGCGAATACCAGGGCCATCTACCGCCCCAAAACTTTCTGTCGAATGCACCATTCCTGTCACTTGTCCATAATCAATTGTTTCTTCAGACATATCGTTACCTTCCTTGAAAACGTTTTATAGTTTTATTATATCACGACTTGAAGGAAAAACAAGATTTTTACCTATTTTTTAGAAAGCAATCTGTTTTTCAATTTCATTTTCAATCTATTCTCAGATTATTCTTCAAAATCAAAACCATACAAGGTTGCAAAATAGTCTTCAGGGCGCTCTGCACGGCGGATTTGACGGGCTTTGCCTTCTTCAGTATAAAGGATTTCCGCAGAACGAAGTTTGGCATTGTACTGGTAGCCCATTGAAAAACCGTGGGCACCTGTATCATGAATGACCAGCAAATCACCGATTTCTGTATAAGGCAGTTCGCGATTGACTGCAAATTTATCATTGTTTTCACAGAGTGAACCAACCACATCTACCACTTCAACTGATCCATCTGGATGAGTCATGTTGCTAATATGGTGATAGGCTCCGTACATAGCTGGACGCATGAGGTTGACTGCTGATGCATCCACACCTAGATAGGTACGGTAGGTTTTCTTCTTATGAGTGACTCTTGTGACTAAAGCACCGTGAGGTGCCAGCATAAAACGACCCAATTCGGTGAAAATCTTGACCTGACCAAGACCTGCTGGAGTAAGAACCTCTTCATACACCTTACGAACTCCCTCACCAATCAAGGCGATATCATTTGGCTCCTGCTCAGGACGATAGTTGACTCCAATACCCCCGGAAAGATTGATAAAGTCTAGTGAAATACCCAGTTTTTCCTTGATTTCAACAGCCAATTCAAAAAGCTGACGCGCCAACTCTGGATAATAGAGATGGGTGACAGTATTGGATGCTAGAAAGGAGTGAATCCCAAAAGTCTTGGCTCCTTTTTCCTTCAAGATGGCAAAGGATTCAAAGAGTTGATCCTTGGTCATACCAAACTTAGCCTCCCCAGGATTATCCATAATGTCTGTCCCCAGTTCAAAAACGCCTCCAGGATTATAACGACATGAGATGATTTCTGGAATGCCTGCTGCTCGCTCCAAATGTTCAATATCTTCAAAGGCATCCAAGTTAATGATCGCACCTAATTCACGCGCATAGGCATATTCCTTATCTGGCGTATTGTTTGAAGAGAACATAATCTCAGAACCAGGGAAATCCAGTTTATGGCTCATCAAAAGCTCTACATAACTAGAGCAGTCCACACCACAGCCTTCCTCTTGGAGAATTTTCAAAATAGCTGGGGTTGGAGTAGCCTTAACTGCAAAATATTCCTTAAAGCCCTTGTTCCACGAAAAGGCTTGGTTGACGGCTCTTGCCTTCTCACGAATTCCCTTCTCATCATATAAGTGAAAGGGAGTTGGGAACTCGGCTACAATCGCTTCTAAGTCTTCTTTATTAATAAATGGTGTTTTCATAAGTTTCCTTCTATTCTATTTGCAAAGAAAGGCTGGGACAACCGTTCCAACCTTTATCCTTTATTCTTCTGTGTCAAAAATATTACCAATCTCAACATCGATGGCTTGGTTCTTGACATCAATATTGGTTACCTTCAAGAGTGACTTGTAGTCAAACTGCTTTTCACGTTCTTCTTGGGCATTGTCCGCAAAGACCGCTACACCTGCCAATTCTGAGTCGAATTCGCGCAAGAGACTAATCATCCCATTGACAGTTCCGCCGCCTTTCAAGAAATCATCCACAATCAAGACACGGCTACCTGCCTTGAGACTCCGTTTTGAAAGGAACATTTTCTCGATACGGTCACCACTTGAACCGGATACATAGTTGACGCTAACCGTTGAACCTTCGGTAATTTTCAGGTCACGGCGCACAATGACAAAAGGGACATTGAGGACATTGGCAACTGCATTTGCAAGTGGCACACCCTTGGTTGCTACTGTCATAACCGCGTCAATTTTTTGATCCATAAAGCTCTTGGCAATAATGCGACCAATATTTTTCAAGATGGCTGGTGTGCTAAGTAAATCAGACAGGTAGATGTAGCCACCTGGCAAGATACGGTCACTTTCTGACAACTTGGCACGCAAGTCTTCAACCATTTCCTTAGCATCATGGTTTGAGATTGATGGTGTAAAGATAACACCTCCGCCAGCCCCAGTCACAGTCTGGAGGTGACCGATTTCGATTTCCTCAAAGGCGCGTTTGATAATGACGATATCTTCTGAGATGGATGATTTAGCAGATTCATACTTTTCAGCAAAAGTATTGAGACTAGTTAGTTTATAAGGATGATTAATCAAATAGTTGGAAATGACAACCATCCGATCACTTCTTCTTAATTTCATTTCTATTTCCTATTCCATTTTTATTCAAAAAATCAAAAAGCAAACTAGAAAGCTGGTCACTGGTGGTTCAAAACACTGTTTTGAGATTGTCGATAGAACTGACAAAGTCTGTAATATACCTGCATATATACATACGACAAGGCGATACTACCCTAGTTTGAAGAGATTTTCGAAGAGTATTCATTTTTGTCTTTTACTTATTATACCATATTCACAGAAAAAAACGAACATTCTTATTCTAAAAAATGTTCATTTTTCTTAAATTATAAATCTAAACCTGGTTTATAGAAGGAACGATTGTCCATAGCGAAGATTTTATTGGTCATCTCTCCTTTATCCACCAAAGCCAGAGCTGTTGACATCATCATGCTGGCATCCAGATTGTCAATCATATGAATAATCTCTGCTTCCATAATGCGTGGACGGACTGGGCTTCCATACTCAAGTAAGCCGTGGTGACTGAGGATGACGTGACGAAGCAAAACGACTTCTTCCTTGGTATCATCGATGCCGAGCTCCATAACCGTCTTGGTAATTTCGCTATCAATGAGAGCGATATGTCCAAGAAGATTGCCTCGCACTGTATACTCAGTCTGTTCTGGTCCCGTCAACTCGATAACTTTGGCCAAGTCATGCAGCATAATTCCCGCATAGAGCAGGCTCTTATTGAGCCGAGGATAAATATTGCTAATGGCATCTGCCAAGCGCACCATGGTCGCCGTATGATAGGCCAAGCCTGTTTCAAAGGCATGGTGGTTGGTCTTGGCTGCTGGATAGGAGTAGAATTCCTTATCATACTTGGTGTAGAGATTTCGGACAATCCGTTGCCAGACAGGATTTTCAATTTTGAAAATCATTTGCGACATGTAGTCACGAATTTCCTTGATATCAACCGGTGGCTTGACCTTGAAATCAGCTGGGTCATTGGGTTCACCAGCTTGCGGCAGGCGGAGAGTGATTTGATTGACCTGTGGAGTGTTGTTATAAACTTCTCGGCGCCCTTTCATGTAGACAACCCTACCTGCGGTAAAGGCCTCAATGTTATGAGGTTGGGCATCCCAGAGCTTCCCCTCAATCTCGCCACTATCATCTTGGAAGGTAAAGGCTAGGTAGTTTTTCCCAGCTCGAGTTTGCCTCAGGTCAGCTGATTTGATTAAGTAAAAACCTTCAAACAGCTCATCTTTTTTCATGTGACTAATCTTCATATTCTTCCTCATTTTCTTGGAAATGGAGTAGATCAAGCGCAGGCTCACCTTCTGACAACTCAATGTGACGGAGCGTCCGCTCGATAGCTGTGGTACGACGGTTTAATAATTCATCAATATTGCCAGAGGCATGTTGGAGATGTTTTTGTGCCTTTACCAGAATACCACCAAACTTGCCAAACTCGGTCTTGACGCTGGCAAGAGTCTTACTGATATGGTCGGCACTCTTTTGGATATTGAGAGTTTTGAATCCAACTGATAGGGAGTTAAGAAGGGCTGATAGGGTACTTGGACCTGCAACAATAATCTGTTCTTCCCGTCTCAAATCATCAAAGAAGATAGGATTGCGGACGATTTCTGAGTAGAGACCTTCTGTCGGAACAAACAAGACTCCAAAATTGGTCGTCCGAGGCGGTGCTATGTACTTGCTCTTGATATCCTTGGCAAAGCGCTTGACGCTTGCTAAAAGCGATTTACGACAGCGTTCAATCTCGTCCCTATCACCTGCTTCATAGGCTTCTTCCAAGCGGTAATAATCAGCCAAAGGAAACTTGGAGTCAATCGGTAGGTATACATATTCCTGATCACCCTGTCCAGGTAACTTAATGGCATACTCCACTCGTTCACTGGAGTTTTCAACCGTTGCATATTCTCGTTCATACTGGGCAGGGGTCATGATGTCTTCGATGATTTGCCCCAGTTGCAATTCTCCCAGAATCCCTCTCGTCTTGGTTCCAGAGAGAACCTTGTTGAGGGCGCCGACATCACGGGCAACTGTCTGCATTGCTCCAAGGCCACGATTGACAGACTCCAGTTGTTTGGAAACTGTCTCAAAGGAGGCCTGTAAGCGTGTCTGCAAGGTCTTTTCTAACTTTTCCTCGACTGTCTGGCGCATTTGTTCCAAACGTTGCTCATTTGATTCCTGCAAGGCTTGGAGACGTTGGTCGGTCTTGTCTCTGGTTTGGAGGAGATTATCTGTCATTTCTTGACGGACCTGAGTCAGACCTTGGTACAATTCGATTCGCACTTCTTGCAAACGATCGCTGACAGCCACTTCCAAGTCTTTTTGATCTAACTGCCTGGCTTGTCGGGCTTGCTCAAAGCGATAATCCAGCTGATCTGAAAGATTATCTGCCTGATCCTCCAAGCTCTTGCTGAGATGTTTCTCCTGCTTATCCTGCCTTTGCCAAATCAGAAAGAGTCCAGCTAGGTTGGTAATCAATAATAGAACAAGTAAACTTTCCATCCTACCTCCTGTCCTTACTATGCAGCACGACCACATAGCCATCTGGGCAAGTCACCGAAACTTCCCTATCTATATATTCGTTAGAAGCGTACACTTTTTTAAAGAAAAAATTTTCCTCTGTCAACTCATACTTGGCACCAATAATAGTCAGCTGGCTATCCCGAACCGGCATAAAGGCTAGATAGTCGTAGTCTGAACGAGGTTCTAGCTGACTGGTCCCTTCTGGACAATAGGCAATCAAATTTTGCCCATCTTCAATTTCTATTTGACGCATATAGGGAGCCAACTTGGGATTGCTGGGCAGAAAGACATTAGCCAGCATATGATCAATACGACCACCCAAAGCACCGAAAATAGTAACCTCAGCCTGAGGATTTTGCTCAAAGATGGTTAAGAGAGCCAATTCCAAATCTGTATCATCTTTTTCTGGTCGGGCTTGGACAAAATGCTGGGCACGTTTTTGAATCAACTGTCGCTCTTCTTCCGTCACAGAATCAAAATCTCCGACTGCTAGAGCAATAGGAAGGTTTTCTTCCAGGACCCATAGCGAGCCCCGATCCACACCAACAAAACCATCAAAGTCCGTCCGATAATGACCACGGTCTCCGCCTGCAAAAACGGCAACCCTAGTCCAGTTGTTTTCTGAGAGTTTGTACTCGCTCATTGACATCTCCCTTAAAGACATAGGAACCTGCTACAAAAACGGTCGCACCAGCTTCTTTGGCTTGAGCAATCGTTTTATCATCAATCCCACCATCCACTTCAATCTCAAATTTCAAACCTTTTTCCTGACGAAGAGCAACCAACTCACGGACCTTATCCATGGTCTCTGGTAGAAAGGCTTGCCCACCAAATCCAGGGTTAACTGTCATGACTAGGACTTGGTCAACTAGATGAAGCACATGCTTAATCGCTTCAACTGGTGTACCAGGATTGATAACGACTGAAGGCTTGACACCGAGTGAACGAATCTTTTGGAGGGCACCATGAATATGAGGCGTTGCTTCCACATGGATACTGATAATATCCGCACCTGCACGCGCAAAGTCCTCTAAATGATGCTCAGGGTTTGACACCATCAAGTGGCAATCGAAAACCATCTTGCTATGAGGGCGAAGAGATTCGACCACACCCGCACCAAAACTGATTTGTGGTACAAAGTGACCGTCCATAATATCAATATGGGCATATTCTGCCCCAGTTGCTTCTAGGCGTTTGATTTCACGTTCAAAGTTGGCATAATCTGCTGCCAGAATTGACGGAGCAATCTTGTATTGAGACATAGGTTTCTCCTTATTTTGGAATTTTTTTGCTGACTTTTTTATAGGTTTCTCTGCGATTTTCAATCTCACTGAGGAATTGCAGGTAGTTGTCAAAACGAAAGGACGCAATGACACCCTCTTCAACTGCTGGTTTCACTGCACAAGACGGCTCATGGGTATGGGTACAAGTGCGGAATTTGCAGTCTCGACTAACAGTAGCAATCTCTGGGAAAGCCTGATTGAGGTCTTCAGCCGTTGTTACTTCATAATCCAGTGATGAAAAGCCTGGTGTATCTGCGATTTTACCCCCATTAAGATTGTAAAAACTAACTGCTCGAGTAGTGTGGCGCCCGCGACCCAGACTGTCTGAAATTTCTCCTGTTTCAAGATTGAGGTCTGGTGCGATTTTATTGAGAAGGGTTGACTTACCAACACCTGTCTGCCCCATAAAGACTGTAATCTTATCTGTTAACAAAGGCAGGAGTTCCTCTTTACTGGTCACAAAGTCATAGCCGATGTCACCATAAGTCTGTTTATAAAAATCCAGTTCTCCCCCATCTTCCAACAAATCCATTTTGGAAATATAGACGATGGGATGGATGCCCTTGTGTTCCAAAAGAACCAAGAAACGATCCAGCAAATTGCTGTTAAAATCAGGTTCCTTGACGGACATGATTACTACAGCTTGATCGATATTGACAATAGGCGGACGAACCAGACTGTTTTTCCGTTCGTGAATTTTGAGGATATAGCCTTCTGAATTTTCCTCGGCAGAGAAATCTACCCAGTCCCCAACATAAGGGGTATGGCCTTTTTTACGGAAATTCCCACGCGCGCGTGTTTGATAAACCTGGCCATCACTCTCCACATAGTAGAAACCTGCCAAGGCTTTAATGATTTGTCCCTGCATCTTAGAGCCCTTGCCCTTTAAGTGCATCTGCTAGACTGGCAAACTCTTCCAAGCTGAGAGCTTCCCCACGCACACTTGGTGACAAGCCTGCTTGATCCAAAGCCTTGGTCAGCTTGTCCTTGACTTCCTCAGTCTTGCCAAAGTAACCTGTCAGGTTATTCCATAAGGTCTTGCGGCGATGGGTGAAACTAGCCTTGGAAACCTTAAAGAAGAAGTTCTCATCTTCTACTTCTACAGCTGGCTCTGGACGGCGCACCATTTTCAAAATAGCAGAGTCCACGTTTGGCGCTGGCACAAATACCGTACGAGGCACGATAAAGGCAACCTTGGCTGTCATGTAATACTGCACCGCAATCGACAAGCTACCATAAGCCTTGGTATTTGGTTGAGCGGAGATGCGATCCGCCACTTCTTTTTGCATCATGACGACAAACTCACTAAAAGGAATGCCACTCTCAATCAAGTGCATGAGAATAGGCGTCGTGATGTAGTAGGGCAAATTAGCCACTACCTTGATTGGCAAGTCAGGATTTTTAAAATTCTGGATATATTTCGCCAAATCGACCTTGAGAATGTCCTCGTTGACCACGGTCACATTATCAAAATCACGCAAGGTATCTGCCAAAATTGGCACCAAACGGTGGTCAATCTCAAAAGCCATGACTTGGGCTGCACACTCAGCCAGAAACTCCGTCAAGGCACCAATACCTGGCCCGATTTCGATGACATTGACCTGGTCATCAATCTCAGCCGTATCCACAATCTTTTGAAGGATATTGGTATCCGTCAGGAAATTTTGCCCAAAGGACTTTTTAAAGGTAAAACCGTGACGCTCCAGCACTGCCTTGGTCACGCTATAATCTGCAATTCTCATCTATTCTCTTTTCTATTATCTGTTACTACTATTGTAACACATTCCCCTTGTATTTTGGGGGTGAAAATCATACCAAAAAACTATCTTTCCTCGTGAAGAAAGATAGTCTTGAAAATCTTTAAAAGGGGACTTAGCGGTTCTCTCGAAACATACGTTCAAAAAAATCAGCTTCTTGATAACTTCGATTTTCAGGTAGGGTCAAATCTACATCCTCCTCCACGTCGTCCACTGTCAGTTCAACCGTTTGAGGTAAATTTTTCAAACGATAATGCTTTTGCCTTTGCCCTTCAATGCTAGCAAAATCAAGCAAATAGCCATTCACTCGGATTTGAACTAAAAGGAGATGATTGGTCATATTTTCCATGATGAGGATGTCTTCTAAACCACCTCTGGCACTCGGATAATCAGATACCCTGCGAATACGGATTTTTTCACACATGAGCAAGCTCCCTCATATCAATGATTTCATCGGCCTTATTCCAGACTAGGGGATTATGGGTCGCAATGATGATCATTCGATTTTCATCTTTCAAGCCCACCAAGAGATTCATAACCTCCTCTGAATTTTCAGGATCAAGAGCTGCTGTTGGTTCATCTGCCAAAATCAAGGGTGGATTTTTCAAAATAGTCTTCGCAAGGGCAACTCGCTGAGCCTCTCCCCCAGATAAAGTATAGATTTTTTGTTCTAGATCCAAATATCCTAGATTAACTTTTTCTAAAGCCTCCACTTGCCTTTCCAAACGTTCTACTTTTGAGATTTTCTGACCAACAAAGCCCAAATCCAAATTCTCTTTGATTGATTGGTTTTCTAAGAGGCCAAAATTTTGAAAGAGATAGCCCATCTGGTCTCGAAAATACTCACGAGTGGGAATGGTTTTTAAATCTTTCCCCTGATAGAGAACCCTTCCTCCATCTATCTTTTCTAGTTTGCCTAAGATATTCAGCAGCGTCGTCTTTCCGCTCCCACTCTTCCCGATTAAGGCATAGACCTTGCCCTTCTCCAGCTTGAGATTTAAACCAGAGAAAATCGCACGGTCATTAAACTTCTTTTCCAATCCTTGAATATCAATCATCTTATTTTCCTTTCAATACTGCCATGCTACCAGCTTCTTCTTTTTTGTCCTGCCTTACTAAAATCAAGAGGGCGTTAAGCGTAAACAAAGCTACAACTAGAGCGCTAATCAAACCATCTCTTGTCAAAATACTAGATAGGACTAAGCCAAGCAAGAGAACTCCTCCTTGCGCCAGTAAGTACTTGCCATGAAGCTCATAGATTGTCATACCAGCAAGACGTTTAATCATAAGCTCCCGTCTGAACTGCTCAAAATAGAGAAGATTCATGGAATCAAATAACAAGATAGCCGTAGACAGGGTCAAAATCGTCCCAATAAGGAGAGAGTAAAACTCCACCCGTTTGTCATTTAGTACCTTGGCAAAAAATAGCTGGCTTTTTACCAAGTAAGAAACCTTGTGATATAGACCTTGCTCTTTTAGAGCTGTGATGCTGTCTCCATATCGATCTAGTTTCAAGGCACTATTAGCCGTAGTTCCCCACAACATCCCTGCAACAGGTCTTGTTCCAGTCGCTTGCGGCGTTAGAACTACAATAATCGGATTTTTTAGGTACTGACGTGTTGTCTTGTACCCATCATTATAGAGGAAACGTTCCTGTCCTGTTTCTGTAAAAGCTAGCCTTAACTGTGGAAGGTAGTGTTTCTGACTCGTCGCCTCTACACTTTCAGATGAAAATCTTTGCAGGTAATCTGTAAACAATCCTTGATAGTAGGCAGACTGCTCTCGCAAGCTCTCAGGCAAAATCAACCCAAACTCTCCCTCAGACAAGTTTTGCATCTTGTCCATAAACTCTGAAGAAACGGTAATCTTTTCTTCTATCAGATAGCGCGGTGAGACATAGATAACATTCCCTGACGGTGTGTAGTCACTGAGACGATTGCCATCTAGGTCCACTTCTGCTCCATCTGAGAAATTGTCAACATTGCTCATGATATAAAAAGAGTCTGTATTGTCTAACCGTTCTTCAGTAAATGTCTGCCACTCACGATTATCCTTACGCATTCCTTCTTCATCGGCAAATGCACTAGACCAACCAAAGGATAGACGGTAACGGTCTGAGGACTGGCTCCATTTATTGCTAGCTCTCTCCATTTCCTGCATTTCACGGTAGTGGGGTAGGAGAGCTGTCGCACTCGATCCGACCACCAATACAGCTAAGAGTTGCCCCACCATCATCAATGTCATCATACGTTTGAGAGGGAGTTTCCCTTTCAATAGATCCACCAGACTATTTTCCTGTAAACCAAGTAGATAGACGACACTTAGTAAGGTAGAAATCCCTGCCAAGGTCAAGCCATAAAGTAGAAGAGCAATGATGACCAGTTGCACCGTTGCCATAAACAAGGCACCTTGATACCAGAGAATCCCCAATCCCAAAAGACTGGATACCAGTACTGAGCAGATAAGCTGTCTCACATCTTCTAACACTGGTCTAAGAGCCACCCCAAACAAGCTCTCACCAGCGATTAAGCGAATCCCTGCCTGACGAAGGGACTTGATCCGATAAATCAGGGTCAGACTCATAAAGGTCAGCAGAAAAATGGCTAGACTCAGTAGCCCCATTGGGGTAGCAGCCAAGAGGACGACCATCGAAAATGCCTCTGTTCTATTCGATACAACACCATTATAACCAAGTTCTTGCAGGGCGGTCTGTAAGCTCACTCCATCCAAACTCCCTGACACAATCAAGTAAGACCCTAATAAATCACTCGTTTCTGCACTCTCCTTGGAGGAAATGGTCAAACCTTCTGGAAGCTCTCCCTGACCATAAGTGGCATAGGTAAAGCGTGTTTCTCCAGCTTCATTTGGCTCAACAATCCGACGAGCGATGAGACTATTGTGCTCTACCGCCAAGTGACTCAAAGCCTCTGTCAGTTTTTCTCGATCAGCTACTGATTGGTCTAGCCCAGTACCCATCACATCAACAGAGGGATAGTTACCAAATAAAATCTCTTCTCGATGATCAACGGAATTTATCACCATATAAAGCGATACCAATACCATTGAAATCAAAATAAATAAGCGTTTCATCATTTCCTCCAAAAAGTTACTTGGTCACTTAGTGAGAAGGTGACCACAGTCACCGCCATGTTAAGAAGTTTATTAAGTTCTTTCTACTAGCAACATCTTCAAATATATTATATCCGTTTTTTCAAGAACTATCAAGGACATCAATGTCCTTAAAATCTAATTCTTTCATATTATTTTTAGCTTATATCTAAAAAAACAGTCCTAAAGACGAACTTTAGAACTGTTTCAATGCTAGAACAAGGACATTTTTGTCATTGCTTCACTATGTTTATAAATATTCTTACCCTATTATAAAACGAAGGACACATAAAAAGGTGCCTATTTGATGTACTCTGATTGCAAAATACCACAAAGTAAATTTAACATAATCTCCAATCATTCGTATAAACAATTGTGTGAAACTAATCCGAGAAAAATCAATCACTAGTTGTCAGAGACTTTTTTAGGATTATTGTTTATTACTCGCAAATGGTAAACACGGATTATTCCTACTACTATGAGAACAACTAAATAAGACTGAGTACAGAATTATTTCTTTAAATTATTCGTTTCCTTCTTTATAAAACGGATATGTAACTATTATACCCAAAGTACTAATTATAATTTTAAAGATTGCACCTAAAATATTTAAAGTTGATAAATCAAGTATTCCGTGTATTAGGTATAGTAGACAGAAAAAGAATGGAAGGTATTTTTTTAATTTTTTCATAGCAACAAAATAAATCCTCCTCTCTCTTTTTTGAAACCGATTTCTTATATGATAAGAATATCATTTTTATTATTTGTTGTCAAAGAAAAAATCGAATTTTTTAGATATTTTACTATAGTAGATTGAATTTTATTTAAACCACCAAGTAACTAAATAAAATAAACTAGAAAAGTTCATACTGTAATCTCCTTTCACATTTTAATTAATTATAAATTATTCTTAAATAAACTCAAAGGACATCAATGTCCTTAAAATCTAACTATTTCATATTATTTTTAGCTTATATCTAAAAAAACAGTTCTAAAGACGAACTTTAGAACTGTTTTGATACGAGGACAAGGACATTTTTGTCACTGATTCACTATGTTTATAAATATTTTTTGACATCCTCTTGCCATTCCTCTGTCAATTTCTTTACTAGAAATCCATCTCCAATTAGCTGCGCAAATGTTTTAGAAGACTGATAAAATGATTCAGCTAAACTAAAATCTCTTTCTTCTCTTAATGCTTGCTTCCACAAAAACATAAATACAAGAGGTTTCTTTTGATAATCTTGAGTTTTATCCATAATTTCTTGTAAACACGATAGATAATCATTAAAACAATCAGTTACTCCTACCTTTTCAAGACAACACATTCCTGAAATAAGAGTATCTCTAATTATAAAGTAATTCTCTATTTGAGTTACCTTCTTCTGTTCCAAAAGAAAGAGCATTAGTTTTTCGATTTGATTTATAAATTTGGCAAGATCTTTTCTAATGAGCATTTGATAAAAAAACAAACGAATCAACAACATATCATTTGTTGAATAAACTTCTTTTTCTATGATCTGAGGCATATGTTCCTCAAGTATTAACTCTGCATATTCAGGCCTTCTAGTTCTAGAAGTATCCAAACACGCCTGCAATACTTCACATGCTAATTGTTCTTCTTTAGGAAGATTATCAAAGTATGTTTTATAAATCTCTTCCAAACACGCTTCCTTCTTATCGTACTCCTCTTCTTTACCATAGATTGGTTCACGTAAAATCTGGTATTTCAATTCTAAATAAGCAGAAGGAAGAGCTGAAAAATCCGGCAGAAGGCTATAAACTGGAACTCCTAGCCGGCGAGCAATATAGTCTAACTTGGGCAAACTCGGTTGCGAAGCTCCACTTTCAATTCGCGACAGTTGACGAACTGTCAGTTCTTGCTCATCTCCACAAAAATCTGGACGACTAACTCCTTTTTCTATCCGAATCTCTTTAATTTTTTGACCAATTAACATCAGACGCCTCCTCTTCTACCTGCTTCGAAAAATACTGTGAAACTTAAAAAATTGTAACGGTCACATCTTTCCTACTCATAAGATTTCATAGCTTCTTCCACTTCTGCCAAAGTAACCCCAAACAACTCTAGGCGTTTGAGGAGTTGCTTGCCGTTAGAATAGCCGATTCGGAGAGTCTCTCCGAGATATTCTCTACGCTTACGGCTGTCTGCCCCTGCTAGAAAACCAAGGCGAATCAAATCGCTACGACTAATGTCAAACTGACTCTCATGTTCAAATTGTTCTGTCACCTGAGCTAGAGCCGTTTTCAGGTCTTCATAGCTGGCATGCTCAATTCCCAGAGAACGCCCCTTGGTCTTGGACTTGGGAACAGCTTCATCTCGCTTGAGAAAGGCATGCTGAACTGTTGGAATGGCCGTCATAATCATGCGCCGAATCCGTTCCCCATTAAAATCTGGATCTGTAAAGACAATGACTCCATGGCGTTGGTGTAGACGTTGAATCCGCTCTAGATCCTGGTCATTGATAGCAGAACCTCGTGTCTCATAGGTCTCTACATCGAAGTAACGTTTGAGATTGGCCGTATCATCGCGACCTTCAACTACGATGACTTGGGAAATTTTTTCTTTCATTACTTGCTGTCCAATCCAAAAATTCGCTCTGCATTTGCAGTCGTTGCCGCCGCTAACTCTTCTGCCGTCATCCCACGCAAGGCAGCAATAAAGTCCACCACATAGCGAGTATAGGCTGTTTTGTTTTCGCGGCCACGCTTGGGTACAGGAGCCAAGTAAGGCGCATCCGTCTCCACCAAAAGCTTATCCAAAGGTAACTCTTTAGCTGCTTCTTGGATGTTAGTTGCCTTCTTAAAAGTCACCACTCCTGAGAAGGAAATGGTCATACCAAGCTCGACAAACTTCTCTGCCCACTCAAGCGTCCCTGAAAATGAATGCATGATACCACCTCGAGAGCCAACTCCCTCGCTCTTGATAATCTCATAGGTATCTTCCAGCGCATCACGGGTATGGACAACAAAAGGCAAATCCAAGTCCTTAGATAACTGAATCTGACGACGAAAAACCTGCTCCTGCACCTCTTTAGGCGCTGTCATCCAATGATAATCCAAACCAATCTCACCTAAAGCAACAACCTTAGGATGCTTGAGCTTATCAAGCAAGTAGGTTTCAATCTCCTCTGTGTAAGTCCCAGCTTCTGTAGGATGCCAACCAATAGTTGCGTAGAGTTGGTCGTACTCATCCACCAACTCCAAAGCACGCTCAATCGTCGGTTCATCAAAACCCACAATATTCATCTGTGTCACACCCATCTCAGCAGCCAAGGCAATTTCTTCTGCCTCACGACCTGCAAATTCTTCTACATTCAAGTGTGTATGTGTATCAAAAATCATCTCTTCTAACCTCGTTTTATATCTTCTATTATACCAAAAAAGAGGAGGGGCACCCAATTTTTCGGTTTCCCTCCTCTCTTTAATAGAGCTATTCTGCTAGCTTTTCTATCCGATATTGCCCATCTTCTATTCCACAGTTAGAGACGGAAGAGACTGGTTACATTGATAGAATATCCCTTTTCAGCTAAAGTGTGCGATTATCTTGGGTTCTCACTTTTCTCACCCATCACTAGGATTGATGACTTCTCAAAATCCCCCTTATAATCTAACTTTAAGTAGAGAATAGAATTTTCTAGCTGTCCTATTTTCTACGTCTAGCCTTTCTTCCTAGCAAAGCAAAACCACTTGTTGCCGCCACTAGACCAAGACTAGCAAGTGCTGCACTTGATGCTGAACCTGTGTTAGGTAATTATTTGCCAGCAGGCACTTTAACAGTTGATTTTTCATCAGTAACTATGTACTACTCTAGATTCAATCTATTATATAAGAATGTTGAGTCACTAGCTCATCCTTCCATTATCTCTTATATTACAAAATACTCCATTAGCATTGACTCTATAGCCGTTTACTGTTGTATTGACTGCAAGCATACCTGATTCATCTACATAGTACCATTTCCCACTAACTTGGAACCATTGGCTAACTTTCATATCGCCATTACTGTTGAGGTAGTACCATGAACCATTGTCTAGTAACCATCCTGTGGCCATTGAACCATTACTATTGAGGTAGTACCATGAGCCATTGTCTAGCAACCATCCTGTGGCC
>NZ_VMML01000010.1:36386-38601 GCF_013277175.1 Streptococcus sp. 3167
TATTGAGGTAGTACCATGAGCCATTGTCTAGCAACCATCCTGTGGCCATTGAACCATCAGTATTGTAGAAGTACCACATTCCATTTTCTTTTTTCCAACCTCTCGTCATAGAACTATTACTGTTGAGGTAGTAGAATGAAGAGTTGCCGAATAAGAAACCTGTACCCATTGAATCTTCCGCTGGTTTAGATTCTGACGGTTGCTCTGGAGTTGCCATTGAATCTTCCGCTGGTTTAGCTGGTTCCTGATCAGCTTTTTCTGCTTTTTCAAGCTCTTCAACTTTTGCTTTTGCTTTTTCAGCCTCAGCTTTAGCCTTCTCTAGTTCAGCTTCTGCAGCTGTTTGAGCTTGTTCAGCTTCAGCTTTTGAATTTTCAGCTGCTCTTGCTTCATTATTTTCTTTTTCAGCCTTAGCAGTCGCATCATCAGCTGTTTTCTTCGACTCTGCTGCTTTTTGCTCTAACTCCGCAATTCTAGCATCTGCTTCTTCTTGAGGTTGAGCTGGAGTTTCTTCTTCCGTTTTAGCTGGTTCCTTAGCTTTTGCTTCCTTTACTTCTTCAAGGGTCTTATTGAAGTCATCAACACGAGAATTAATATCTTCTGCGTAAGATCCGACAAGGGCATCCGCCTGGTTAAATTCAGCTTCTGCTGCTGCACGAGCTGCTTCCGCTTCTTTGAGTTTTCTTTGTTGTTCCTCCAGAGCTTTAGCTTTTTGCTCAAGGTCGGCTTTGGCTTTATTAGCTTGCTTGGTTAGAGAGTCAATTTCATCTCCCAATTGATCCGCCTTGTCTTGCAGTTTTTCTGACTCTGGGCGTGCTTTATATGCTTCTTCGGCTTGCATAACTTTTTGTTGTTTCTCCTGAGGAAGAGAGTCTCTTGAACCATAGACAACATCAGAGTTATCTATAACAGGAGATTTGTTTTCATCTTCCTCTGTTGGCAAGTCTTTCAAAACATCGGTAGCCTTGATAGCACCACTTTCAATCGCTTTTAGTAAATCTTCCTTACCGATTGCCGCTTTAGCTGCTTGAATAGCCGCTTCCTTATCAGTAATACTGTTATCTTTCCTAATTTTATCTTCTGCAGCCTTTTCAAGCTTTGTAAACGCAGCTTCAAGAGCAGCTTTGGCTTGATCTTCTTCTTTTTGTTTCGGACTCTTCATTTCTTCTATCTTCTTAAGAGTCTTGTTGAATTCTTCAGTACGAGAATTAATATCTTCTGCATAAGATCTCAGAACTTCATAACTCTCTTCAAATTCAGCCTGCTCTTTTTGATATTCTTCTGAATTTTTGTCTTTGCTTTGAAGTTCTTTAGCTTTTTTATCAAGGTCAGCTTTAAGTTTATTGGCTTGATCGGTTAAAGAGTCAATCTGATCTTCCAATTGATCCGCCTTGTCTTGCAGTTTTTCTGACTCTGGGCGTGCTTTATATGCTTCTTCGGCTTGCATAACTTTTTGTTGTTTCTCCTGAGGAAGAGAGCCTCTTGAACCATAGACAACATCAGAGTTATCTATAACAGGAGATTTGTTTTCATCTTCCTCTGTTGGCAAGTCTTTCAAAACATCGGTAGCCTTGATAGCACCACTTTCAATTGCGTCTAGTAAATCTTCCTTACCGATTGCCGCCTTGGCTGCTTGAATAGCTGCTGCTTTATCCTTAATCTTATCGTTAGCATTAATTTCATCTTCTGCAGCCTTCTCAAATTGCGTCAAGACAGCTTCAAGATCATATTTCGCTTTCGCTTCTGGGTCTTTGTCTCTCTCTTCCTTTGCTTTTTTTAGAGTTTCATTGAAGTCGTCAACACGAGTATTAATATCATCTTTATAAGACTCAGCCAGTGCTGCAGCCTTTTCAAATTCAGCTTGTGCCGCTTCATGAGCTGCTTTCGCTTCTTCTAGCTTTTTCTCCTCTTCTACCAGAGTTGCAGCTTTTTTCTCAGCTTCGGCTTTGGCCTTATTAGCTTGCTTGGTTAGAGAGTCAATTTCATCCCCCAATTGATCCGCCTTGTCTTGCANNCTTGATTTTAGCTTTTATCTCTTCAGGAAGAGAAGAGTCTTTGCTAGTAATAACTGAATTTTCATCTTCCTTTGTTGGTAATTCCTTCACAACATCACTAGCCTTGATCTGACCATTTTCAATCGCTTTCAGTAAATCTTCTTTACCGATTCTCTCTTTTGCTTTTTTAATAGCTGCTTCCTTGTCAGTAATACTGTTATCTT
>NZ_VMML01000100.1:0-885 GCF_013277175.1 Streptococcus sp. 3167
ATAGCTCCCATGATTTACACGAACAGCATGACAAGCGATTTCTTTGTGGAGTGGTTCAAAATGCAACTCCTACCTGCTTTGAAGACACCTCATGTTATTATCATGGACAATGCTAGTTTTGATCCCAAGAACATTTTGGATGAACTCTGCATCCAAGATAAACACTTTTTCTTACCTCTACCGCCATATTCACCGGATTTGAATCCTATTGAGCAAGCTTGGGCTATCTTGAAAAAGAAAGTAACAGATTTATTAAGGGAAGTCCCAACTATTTTTGAATGTTTGGAACGCTTTTTTAAAACTAAATGACTATATAATAAAAAATAAGGGGACACGAAATGGACACCAAAGCTAAAAAGTTCACACTTGCAACGATTTCAGCTCTATCACTTCTTGGGGTAGGAATTGTTACATCACAATCAGTAGCCACTAATGATAGGCTGGTTTCCACTCAAGCAATCAATGGTCAATCCTACAATATCTTAAACTCTTAGGTCACTAGTACTTCTTCTGGTACTACTCTAGTTGGGATTGAAGGGACTTTCTTAACGCCATATAAACAGGCTATCTTAGACCGTATCAATGCCATTCGAAAAGAAACAACAGACGAAGGTCTAGTTACTAGCTATGTTCCTATCAAATGGTCAACTGCACTAGAAAAAACAACCTTCATTCGTGCAGCAGAAGCTTCGATCACCATTAATCACACACGCTTGTCTAGTAAGGACATTTGGAGCCCCTGGTCTTCAGGAAATTTCTCACTAGCAGAAAACTTGGCTTGGAACTATGACGGATTTATGACAGCTATTAATCAATGGTATGAGGAAAAAGCCGATTATGTTAATACTAAACTAAAATCAAAAAGTATTATATAATAGTAATATG
>NZ_VMML01000101.1:0-515 GCF_013277175.1 Streptococcus sp. 3167
TTCAAGCCAGTTTTTCTCGTAGAGAAAAACAAGAAAACCACCAGCTATGCTGGTGGCTGACAAGGCTTCTAGCTTCCATTTATTTTTCCAAGTATAATCTAATTGTTCAGGTTAGATAAAGGAGGAAAAATAAATGGCTAAAACCAGTTACAGTTTATCACATACTAAATGGATGTGCAAATATCATATAGTTTTTACACCTAAGTATCGCCGTAAGGCGATATATTACAAAGTCAGGTCGGATTTGATAGATATTATTAAACATCTATGCGGTTGTCGTGGCGTGGAGATTATCGAAGGTCATATGATGCCAGACCATGTACACCTGCTTGTATTGATACCTCCCAAACTTTCGATTTCCGATTTTATGGGGTATCTCAAGAGCAAAAGTGCATTGATGATATTTGATAAGCACGCTAATTTAAAATATAAGTATGGAAATCGAAAGTTCTGGGCTAGGGGATACTATGTAAGTACCGTTGGACTAAACGAAAAGACCGTAGCTAAATATATTC
>NZ_VMML01000102.1:0-3082 GCF_013277175.1 Streptococcus sp. 3167
TTGTTGGTAAAGATAAATCTGGAATTGTTGCAGGTGTTTCTGGCAAAATTGCAGAATTGGGTTTGAATATTGATGATATCTCTCAAACTGTCTTGGATGAATATTTCACGATGATGGCTGTCGTCTCTAGCGATGAAAAGCAAGATTTTACCTATCTTCGTAATGAATTTGAAGCTTTTGGGCAAACTTTGAATGTGAAAATCAATATTCAGAGTGCAGCGATTTTCGAAGCTATGTATAATATCTAGGAGGTTATCATGGATATTAGACAAGTTACTGAAACCATCGCCATGATTGAGGAACAAAACTTCGATATCAGAACTATTACCATGGGGATTTCTCTTTTGGACTGTATCGATCCAGATATCAATCGTGCTGCAGAGAAAATTTATCAAAAGATTACGAGCAAGGCAGCTAATTTAGTGGCTGTTGGCGATGAAATTGCAGCTGAGTTGGGAATTCCAATCGTTAATAAGCGTGTATCGGTGACTCCTATTTCTCTGATAGGGGCAGCGACAGATGCGACGGACTACGTGGTTCTGGCAAAAGCGCTTGATAAGGCTGCGAAAGAAATCGGTGTGGATTTTATTGGTGGTTTCTCTGCCTTGGTACAAAAGGGATACCAAAAGGGAGATGAGATTCTCATCAATTCTATTCCTCGTGCTTTGGCTGAAACGGACAAGGTTTGCTCGTCAGTCAATATCGGCTCAACCAAGGCTGGTATCAATATGACGGCTGTCGCAGATATGGGACGTATTATCAAGGAAACGGCTAATCTATCGGATATGGGGGCAGCTAAATTGGTTGTATTTGCTAATGCTGTTGAGGACAATCCATTTATGGCGGGTGCTTTCCATGGTGTTGGGGAAGCAGATGTTATCATCAATGTCGGTGTTTCTGGTCCTGGTGTGGTCAAGCGTGCCTTGGAAAAAGTTCGTGGACAGAGCTTTGATGTAGTAGCCGAAACAGTTAAGAAAACTGCCTTTAAAATCACTCGGATCGGTCAATTGGTTGGTCAAATGGCCAGTGAGAGACTGGGTGTGGAATTTGGTATTGTGGACTTGAGTTTGGCGCCAACTCCTGCGGTTGGAGATTCTGTAGCACGTGTCCTTGAGGAAATGGGGCTAGAAATAGTTGGTACGCATGGAACAACGGCTGCCTTGGCTCTTTTGAATGACCAAGTTAAGAAGGGCGGAGTGATGGCCTGCAACCAAGTCGGTGGTTTGTCTGGTGCCTTTATCCCTGTTTCAGAGGATGAAGGAATGATTGCTGCAGTGCAAAATGGCTCTCTTAATTTGGAAAAACTAGAAGCCATGACGGCTATCTGTTCTGTTGGTTTGGATATGATTGCCATCCCAGAAGATACACCTGCTGAAACCATTGCGGCTATGATTGCAGATGAAGCTGCAATTGGTGTCATTAACATGAAAACAACAGCTGTACGTATCATTCCCAAAGGAAAAGAAGGCGATATGATTGAGTTTGGTGGTCTTCTTGGTACAGCTCCAGTAATGAAAGTCAATGGAGCTTCGTCTGTTGATTTTATCTCTCGTGGAGGACAAATCCCAGCACCAATTCATAGTTTTAAAAATTAAGAAAATAGGAGAAATTGATGAAAAAAGAAATGAAACATGCTTTAGTAGCTTTAGGACTGTCGTCTTTACTAGTCCGAACTTTTGCCAGTCAAGTAGTTTTTGCGCAGGAAAATGATACGAATTCAAGAAATGAAAGTCTATATAAAACACAAGCAGATTTAGAGAATGTAGCTAGAAATTATTCTGAACAAGTGAAGAAAAAATTATTGGAAGAAATTGATGGCATTGATTGGAATACTGTACAATTTAAAGATGATGATGTCTTAAAACTCAAGACTGTCGTAGTTAAAAGATTAGCTGAGGTTACAGAGGAAAATATAAATAGATTTTCAAAAAATGGTTACTATTATTCGTTTGAATTCGAAGAAATTGTCAATAGAATAAAAAGTGATGTGCCTAACTTTTTAGGATATGTTTTTGATATAGCTAGAATAAAAAAATATGACTTACTACTTCAGCAAGTAGAAAAAGATAGTAACTTATACTCATCTGAAGAAAAGGAAAAAATAATTAGCGATTTAAAAATGTTTTACGGACCATTAACAGGCTGGTCGATACCTCGGGACCGTAATTATTTTGGTGATTACGATCCAGAAAATAATACTAATTTAACATTAAAAGATTATGTTCAAAATTTATCAACTTTTTATAAAAATGTTGATAAATCGAGTCCTAGTTTAATTCCTACGGAAAAAAATATCAGAGAAATTAATGCTGTTGCTTTCATGGAGAAGACAGCCATTAGTAATGATGATACACTTTCAAAAGCAGATAAAGTTTCTATGTTTAGTAAGATTGATGATATAGTTGAAGAGGGGATACACAAAATCAGGAAAGAAGCAGGTCTTGTATATAAGGAAGAGACTGTAAGACACATGTTATCCCCTGAAGAGTTATCTGTCTTTACTAAGCGTATCGAAGATGTTTACCAAGGAAAAGCTAAGCCTAAGGTGACAAAAGAAGAGGCTATTCAAGCAGTTTCTACTGGAACTTCATCCTCAGTTTCAACTTCATCTCAAGCTATTATTACCTCTAATGGAGAGACTAAGAAAAATCATCAAGCAAGTAAGTGGTTTAAAGAGTCTGGCAAATGGTACTATAATGACCTTTCTGGCAATCTTGTAAGAAACAGTTGGGTAGGCCGTTATTATCTAAAATCAGATGCTTCAATGGCTGCAAGTGAATGGATTTATGATGAAGACTATAAGAGCTGGTTTTATGTAGATTCAACTGGTAGTTATGTGGAGAAAGCTTGGCAGGGAGAATACTACCTAAAACGTGGCGGTTACATGGCTAAGAGTGAGTGGGTATTTGATTCTCAGTATGATAGTTGGTATTATCTGAACCAAGATGGTAAGTACGCTCGTAATCAATGGATTAAAGACGGAGATAAGTGGTATTACTTGTTAGCTGATGGGAAATTGGCAAAAAATATGACCATTAACGGCTATAAAGTAAATGAAAAAGGTGAATGGGTATAATTTTTT
>NZ_VMML01000103.1:0-1107 GCF_013277175.1 Streptococcus sp. 3167
TTAAGGGAGTATATAGGTACCGTTAATGTTAAGTTTTATAGAGAATAGAAAGGAAACAACACATGACACAATTTAATGAATTTATTATCGCTTTTGCGACAGGCTTTTTAGCAGTAGCAGTAGGCAGTATCGTGAAAATGGTGAAAGACTATCTTTTGCGAAAAGGTGGAGAGAAAGCGGTAATCATCGCTGAAATCCTAGCCAAGAACGCAGTTCATGCCGTGGAGCAGGTGGCTGCTGAGACAGGTTATAAAGGTGATGAAAAGCTAGAGCAAGCTCGTGATAAAGTTAGAGCTGAGCTGACCAAATATAAGATCAGCATGACCGATAAGGACTTGGATACCTTTGTGGAGTCCGCAGTGAAGCAGATGAACGACGCTTGGAGGGAGTAGAGATGGATATCGATACAAGCAGACTACGTACAGGCTTACCTCAAGTCGGAGTGCAACCTTACCGACAAGTACATGCCCACTCAACAGGCAACCGCAACTCAACCGCTCAAAATGAGGCAGACTACCACTACAGAAAGAACCCTGAGCTTGGTTTCTTCTCTCATGTGGTTGGTAACGGTCGTGTCCTGCAGGTCGGTCCTGTAAATAATGGTGCCTGGGACGTTGGGGGCGATTGGAATGCGGAAAGCTATGCGGCAGTTGAATTGATTGAAAGCCATTCAACTAAAGAAGAGTTCATGACAGACTACCGTCTCTATATCGAACTCTTACGCAATCTAGCAGATGAAGCAGGTTTGCCGAAAACGCTTGATACAAGCAGTTTGGAAGGTATCAAAACACATGAATACTGTACCAATAACCAACCAGACAATCATTCAGACCACGTTGACCCTTATCCATATCTAGCCAAATGGGGCATTAGCCGTGAACAGTTCAAGCAGGATATTGAAAGTGGCTTGACAATTGAAACAGGTTGGAAGAAGAACGATATAGGCTATTGGTATGTACACTCAGACGGCTCTTATCCAAAAGACAAGTTTGAGAAGGTCAACGGAACCTGGTATTACTTCGACGGCTCAGGCTACATGCTTGCAGACCGCTGGAAGAAGCACACAGATGGTAATTGGTACTGGTTTGACCAGTCAGGTGAAATGGC
>NZ_VMML01000104.1:0-174 GCF_013277175.1 Streptococcus sp. 3167
AGATATTTTTCACTATTTAGTTGATGACGTTTAGCTGTTTCCAACAAACTCATAATAATAGCTGTTGCTTTAGCTCCTTCAAAACTTTGAGAAAACAACCACCCTCGCTTTTTAAAATTTAGCTTAGGCTAAAAGAGTCCACCGGACTCTTTTACTACGTCCCATAACCAATGA
>NZ_VMML01000104.1:255-660 GCF_013277175.1 Streptococcus sp. 3167
CAGCTAGATTATTGGAAAGGACCAGATGCCCGTCTTTCAAAATGGCCTTAAAGGTTTCTTCATACTTGAGACTGTATTCAATTGCCCTTCCTAGTTTTGAACCAGGTAAAACTGACTGACGCCGACACCAAGCAAAGAAGTCTTCCATTAGGGGTTGGAGCTCTTCTTGACGTTTCTGTAGTCGTTCATCAGCTGGCAAAACTTCCCAGTCTCTTTCCAAGGCAAATAACTGGTCACAATAAGCTAAACCTTTAGCTCCTAAGGATGAGTTATCTGCTTGCTTGGGGGTGGATTCAAAAAACTTCCTTCTCACATGCGCCCAACATCCAACAAGTTCAGCTTCTTCCAGTTGACGATAAGCAGACCACATATCACAATGCACATAGCCAGAATAATCTCCTAGGA
>NZ_VMML01000105.1:0-705 GCF_013277175.1 Streptococcus sp. 3167
TCAGCTTCGCCTTGCCGTATGTATATGTTACTGACTTCGTCAGTTCTATCTGCAACCTCAAAACGGTGTTTTGAGCTGACTTCGTCAGTTCTATCTACAACCTCAAAACGGTGTTTTGAGCTGACTTCGTCAGTTCTATCTGCAACCTCAAAACGGTGTTTTGAGCTGACTTCGTCAGTTCTATCTACAACCTCAAAACGGTGTTTTGAGCTGACTTCGTCAGTTCTATCTGCAACCTCAAAACGGTGTTTTGAGCTGACTTCGTCAGTTTCATCTACAACCTCAAAACGGTGTTTTGAGCTGACTTCGTCAGTTTCATCTACAACCTCAAAACGGTGTTTTGAGCAGGCTACGGCTAGCTTCCTAATTTGCTCTTTGATTTTTTGAGTATAAGGACATGTTGGATTCTATGTGCTGTATTGTCAACAATACACTCTTCTTCCTGTATATCTACCAACATGATTTACAGAATTTTATTTTACTATAATTTTACCTATATTCCAAGACAGAAATAAAATAATCAAGAACAAAAACGCATATAACCAATAACTAGCTATATGCATTTTAACACTTAAAGCGAACTGTTAAGTTGCGACTAGTGGTATCCAGTCCTAAGTAAGTCGGAAATATACAGTTTATTTACGACTAGCAAGGCATTTACCCGGCAATAAGAGCTCATCTAAATTGACTCCCGACTTTATCACT
>NZ_VMML01000106.1:0-1814 GCF_013277175.1 Streptococcus sp. 3167
TCCCGACTTTATCACTTAAAAAATACAAAAGGGCAGCTACCCCCTTGCGCCACAAGGGATTTCGCTGTTCTTTAATCTCGTTTAGGTGTTGTATATGGAGCTTTGGCGTAATTTTTGAGTTCTTCAAACTTCACGAACCCTTTGTTCCATTCCATGCCCAATAATCTATTTAGTAGCTGCATATCTGGACTTTCTTGTAGTCTATAGTAATTATCTTGTAACCTAGTTGCTTTGGCACTGTTGAGAGCATTAGCGATTCTCCTTGGACTCATCTTCCAATTAATTTGATGTTGGAGGAGTCGAAGATGAATTAAAGCGATAAAACAAGTCAAAAAATGTGCCTGTATATGATTTTCTGTCCATACATAAACAGGTCTACTTTCAAGCTCTGTCTTCGTGATGCGGAAGCAATCCTCAATCTTAGCTAACTCTTTATAAGCCTCCAACATCTCTTCATCTGTCATTCCAACTTCACTTGTTACAAGAACATTCACACCATCAAACTGAGCATCAAAATCAACCTGCTCATGGTCAATGGTAACAAGTGGGGAAAAAGGCTTTAGTTCCCCTGTTTTTTCATCCAGATAGTGGAGGTCTAGATATTTCTTGCCTCTTTTTTTACTGGTCTGTCGAAAGAGTTCCGCATTGGTTAGTTGGCTGGCATATTCTAAAGCACCTTCCCGACGAATCCGTTCTCGATCAGCGTATTTCTTAGACCAAGTAATCAGAACTTTCTCTTTGACAAGTGGAGAATCCTTCTTCGTTCCCAGCTTGCGTTCACGTAGATAGGACTTCTTTGCGAAGGTCAACTCCTTATTAAATTGCCAATCGTTTGGATTTAGAATTTGTGTTTGTAGCTCCTTTGAGGCGCCACGCCGTCCACGATGCTTCTGGGAGAAGAGCCATCCATCTTTTTGATGAATCATCTCAGAAATATTGTAAGAGCTATTCATAGCCTTATCGGCCACCACCACAATACGCTCAATTCCAAACTGTTTTTTAACTTCCTCAACAGCTGGAAGATAGGTAATAGGATCTGTTTGATTTCCTCTAAATAACTTATAACTGATGGGAATTCCATTCGTATCCATAAATAATCCTAATTGGACAATGGGTTTGGGACGATGTTCCTTACTAGGACCTCGCCTTCTTAGTCCTTCTTTTAGAATTTCACCATCAACTGAAACAACCGTCTCATCGGGGATATCTGTTTCAAAGTAGTAGTTCGTTACATCGTAGAAAACTAAACGTGCTTCACGCTTGGTCATGCGACTCACTTCTTTATGAAGATGAAGCAGAAGTTTTTCTTTCAAGGTATCCAACTTATCTAACGAACGATAAATAGCGTTGAGGCTTATTTCCCAATGACCAAATAAGTTTACTTGAGAAGCATAAGTAGATAACTTACTATCTGGATTGAGGACTCTCTGAAAAACTAATAGTTTTAAAACTTGAGCCAAATCGTACTCTGATTTCGATTTCACTGTCTTTAGAAACTCGGTTAGTTTTAACTCTTCAAACAGGTTATCCAAGACCATCCAACCATAGGACTGATCCACCTCATTCATAGGAGCCAGTAGGTCATAGCTTACTTGAAAGAATTGAGGTTCTGTTAGTAGACCTTCCTTTGCCTCACGTTTCAAACGTTCTAAGATATCAGGTTCCTCTACCTCTAGTTCATCTAAGAGACCATATTTTTTCAAAATACGCTGTCTGACTTTTCCATCTTTTCGATATCCCTCCACAAGATAGACATGAGTACGCCCTTCTTTGTTGGTTGTTGTTTTAATAAATGCCATACTCTATTATAGCAT
>NZ_VMML01000107.1:0-867 GCF_013277175.1 Streptococcus sp. 3167
ATTGGATCCTTTCTCCGGTCAAGTTTTTCTCTTTTGTGGTGGACGTAAAGACCGCTTTAAAGCTCTTTACTGGGATGGTCAAGTATTTTGGCTACTATATAAACGTTGGCTACTATATAAACGCTTTGAGAACGGTAAGTTGACTTGGCCAAGTACAGAAAAGGATGTCAAAGCTCTCACACCTGAACAAGTAGACTGGCTGATGAAGGGCTTTTCTATCACTCCCCAAATAAATTCATCAGAAAGTCGTGATTTCTATTGAAATGATGCCTTTCTTTTTAGTATAATAAAGTTAGAAAACAAGGAGGGGAAGACGATGAAAGACTTATTAAAAATCATTCAACAACAGAGTGCTACAATTGATAGTCTCACCAATGAACTTGCCCTTCTTCGTGAACAAGTGGCTTATCTAACGCAAAAGCTCTATGGAAAATCCTCTGAGAAAAGTGTTTGTCCATCTGGACAAGTCAGCCTTTTTGAGGAGGAAGCTTCATCTGATGAAGATGGAGAGGTTCCCAGTTGAAAGAGAAGAAATCACCTATAAACGTAAGAAAGCTAAAGGAAAACGTCAAGCTCTTCTTGCCCAATTCGATTCAGAAGAACTCCATCATCGCTTAGAGGATTGCATTTGCCCTGACTGTCAGGGAGAGCTAAAAGAGATTGGAGCGAGTCTTCAAGGCCAAGAATTAGTCTTTATTCCTGCGCAATTAAAACGCATAGATCATATCCAACACTCTTACAAATGCCAAGCATGCAGTGAGAAAAATCCGAGTGATAAAATTGTGAAAGCTCCTATTCCTAAAGCCCCTTTGGCGCATAGCCTTGGCTCAGCTTCTATTATCGCTCACACCATCCATCAGAAGTTTA
>NZ_VMML01000108.1:0-585 GCF_013277175.1 Streptococcus sp. 3167
TCCATCTGGTAGTGATGCAATTGCACCTTTTAAGCAAATGTCATGCAACATCTACTATTATGCGGTATTAGCTATCGTTTCCAATAGTTATCCCCCGCTACCAGGCAGGTTACCTACGCGTTACTCACCCGTTCGCAACTCATCCAGAGAAGCAAGCTCCTCCTTCAGCGTTCTACTTGCATGTATTAGGCACGCCGCCAGCGTTCGTCCTGAGCCAGGATCAAACTCTCATTAAAAGTTTGAGTTCTCACTCATTTCTGTCACTGACAGATTTATTGTTTTTTCATTGTTCAGTACTACAACAGTTGTTGTAGTGCCCTGCACATTGGTTCGTCTTGTTCAGTTTTCAAAGGTCTTTGTCACTCGCTTCTCTCAAGCGACAACTATATTAGTATATCACAGTCACTTTCGCTTGTCAACACTTTTTTTGAAACTTTTTTAATCTTTTTTTCATCAAGTGTTACAACCGCAACATACTATAGTCCGTACGGGATTCGAACCCGTGTTACCGCCGTGAAAAGGCGGTGTCTTAACCCCTTGACCAACGGACCAGAGTTGTTATTTTCAACTCTTACTATTATACAG
>NZ_VMML01000109.1:0-2788 GCF_013277175.1 Streptococcus sp. 3167
TTTGAGGTTGTGGATAGAACTGACAGAGTCAGTATCATATACCTACGGCAAGGTGAAGCTGACGTGGTTTGAAGAGATTTTCGAAGAGTATAAAATATTCAGGTGACGCATAGATATAGTTAATTGAAGCTTTGTTTGAAATCTGATAAAATAATGATATTACTAAGTTTTAAAAACTAAAGAAAAGGGAAGATATGATTACAGGCGAATTAAAAAATAAAATCGATCAGTTGTGGGAAATTCTTTGGACAGAAGGAAATGCAAATCCTTTAACAAATATTGAACAGTTGACTTATCTCTTATTTATGAAAGATTTGGATAGTGTTGAGCTTGGACGTGAAAGTGATGCTGAATTTCTAGGGATTCCTTATGAGGGAGTTTTTCCAAAAGATAAACCTGAATACCGTTGGTCAACTTTTAAAAATATAGGAGATGCTCAGGAAGTTTATCGTTTAATGACTCAGGAGATTTTTCCGTTTATTAAAAATCTCAAGGGGGATACAGATGATACAGCCTTTTCACGATATATGCGAGAAGCTATTTTTCAAATAAATAAACCTGCTACGCTTCAAAAGGCAATTTCTATCTTGGATGTTTTTCCAACTAGGGGATTAGATGTAGATTTTGATAATGACAAACAAAGTATTACTGATATCGGAGATATCTATGAATATCTGTTATCAAAATTGTCGACCGCAGGTAAAAATGGACAGTTTCGTACACCTCGTCACATCATCGATATGATGGTTGAATTGATGCAACCGACCATCAAAGATATCATCTCAGATCCCGCTATGGGTTCTGCTGGCTTCTTAGTATCTGCTAGCCGTTACTTAAAGCGTAAGAAAGATGAATGGGAAACCAATACAGATAATATCAATCATTTTCATAATCAGATGTTTCATGGAAATGATACGGATACGACTATGTTGAGACTTGGGGCGATGAACATGATGCTACATGGAGTAGAAAATCCACAAATCAGTTACCTTGACTCGCTGTCTCAAGATAATGAAGAAGCCGATAAATATACTTTGGTTTTAGCAAATCCTCCTTTTAAGGGCTCACTTGACTACAATTCAACCTCTAATGACCTTCTTGCAACCGTAAAAACCAAAAAAACAGAATTACTCTTTCTTTCTCTTTTCTTGCGAACTTTAAAACCAGGTGGACGAGCAGCAGTTATCGTACCTGATGGTGTCCTTTTTGGTTCGTCGAAAGCTCATAAAGGAATTCGTCAGGAAATTGTAGAGAACCATAAGCTTGATGCTGTAATCTCAATGCCTAGTGGTGTTTTCAAGCCTTATGCTGGAGTTTCAACTGCCATTCTCATCTTTACAAAAACTGGCAATGGTGGTACTGACAAGGTCTGGTTTTACGATATGAAAGCGGATGGTTTAAGTTTGGATGATAAGCGACAACCGATTAGCGACAATGATATTCCAGATATTATCGAACGCTTTCATCATCTTGAAAAAGAAACAGAACGTCAGAGAACGGATCAATCTTTCTTTGTTCCAGTTGATGAGATAAAGGAAAATGATTATGATTTGTCTATCAATAAATATAAAGAGATTGAGTATGAAAAAGTTGAGTATGAACCAACAGAGGTCATCTTAAAGAAAATCAATGATTTAGAAAAAGAAATTCAAGACGGCTTGGCTGAATTAGAAAAATTACTCGAGTAGGAAGGTGGCTGTATGAAAAAAGTGAAGTTGGGGGAAGTCTTATCTCTAAAAAAAGGCAAGAAAGCCACTGTACTTGCTGAACAAACAACTCTAAGCCAACGTTATATTCAAATAGATGATTTAAGAAATAATAATAATTTAAAATTCACTGAAAGTTTAAATATGACTGAAGCACTTCCAGATGATATTCTGATAGCATGGGATGGTGCTAATGCAGGAACAGTTGGCTATGGGTTATCGGGAGCTGTTGGTAGTACAATTACGGTCTTAAAAAAGAATGAGCGATACAAAGAAAAAATTATATCAGATTACTTGGGAGTCTTTTTGGAAAGTAAATCGCAGTATTTACGAGATCATTCAACAGGTGCAACAATTCCTCATTTAAACAAGAATATATTACTTGATTTACAATTAGAATTGCTAGGTATCGAAGAACAAGAGAACATTATCTGTATTCTTAATACGATTAAAAGGCTTATTACTAAAAGAAAATTTCAGTTAGATGAACTAAACTTGCTCGTCAAATCCCGATATTCCGAGGAGGTGGTTGCATGAAGAAAGTAAAATTAGGGGAAATTTGTGAAATAGTTACAGGTTCAACTCCAAAGAGTAGTAATCCAAATTATTGGAATGGAGAATACAAATGGATTACTCCTGCAGAAATTAGTGATGATGATTTTATCGTTTTTGACACACAACGGAAAATTACTAAGTTAGGAATTGAAGAAACGGGCTTGAAATCATTTCCTACGGGAACAGTTTTGTTATCGTCTCGTGCTCCGATTGGTAAAGTTGCAATTTCAGGATGTGAGATGTATTGTAATCAAGGTTTTAAAAATTTTATCTGCTCAAATAAAATCAATAATGAGTATTTATATTATTTTTTTAAAGCAAGAAAAAATTATTTGAATATTTTGGGGCGAGGAGCAACATTCAAGGAAATATCTAAAAGTATAGTATCTGATATTGAGATTTTTTTGCCAACGTATGACATACAGAGGAAACAAGTTAAAGTTCTAAAAAAAATTGATAAACTTATTTATACTAGAAAAGAACAATTGATTGAGTTTGAATATCTCGTCAAATCCCGATTTAACGAG
>NZ_VMML01000011.1:0-49182 GCF_013277175.1 Streptococcus sp. 3167
ACGAAGTCAGTAACCATACCTACGGCAAGGCGAAGCTGACGTGGTTTGAAGAGATTTTTGGAAAGTATTAACACCTACAGACAAGCCTGACGATAGCAAGAACTACCCTACTCGATAGGTATCGGCTTTTGCTTTCTGAAAAAATTATTTTAAGCAATTTGACAAAGCTAGCAACAAAAAATTCTATAAATATTCCCACTATAAAACGCATAGTATCAAGCTTGTTCAACACCTGATACTATGCGTGTTTGTGATTTTTAAGATTTTGTGCCTAGAGTCGACTCCTTATTTTAGATATTTGAAAGGAATCTCACTCCCACAGAGCCAGTTATAAACCTGGTCATTGACAAAAACATTCATGGCTTCGTGGGCATACTCAGGCATGATGCGATAAGCCTTATCGCAGATCAAACGATTGTAAATCGCAAACTGGGTAATGGGATAGCAAACATCGTCGTCCAAGCCCGTAATCATCTTAACCTCACCTTGGATACGATGGGCAAGATTTTTGACATCGATATAGGCAAGGGTCGCCATGATTTCCTCCTCTGTTTCATGAAAAGGATCGTGGAACTTGAAATAACGGAAAAGTTCATCATAAGCCTCACTAGTATTGCCAATCTCAATCACCCGTCTGAAGTCTGACAAGAAGGGATAGATGGAAACTGTTTTCTGAATTCGAGGATTGAGCGCTGCTGCAACCAAAGCTAGAGCACCACCTTGAGAGGCACCATAGCTAGAAAGACGCTTCTCATCTACCTCAGGCAGATTAGCAATAATTTCAACCAACTGGTAAATGTCCAGATAAACATCCTTATAAAAGAGGTGATCCCGACCCTCCACAGCACCACGGATAATATGTCCCTTAACCGTATTTCCTAGAGGAGAACGCAAACCGTCTTGTGAATAGCCCGACTGGCCTCGAACATCCATGGAAACAACACCGTAACCAGCTACGGTGAAGCCCAGCATGTCGGCCCAATCCCAACCACGTCCCATATAACCATGGAAATGGAAGATTAGCGGAACCTTCTCCTCACTCTTTGGAAGAACGACGCGTGCATAGACCTTGCCTTCATTGCTTCCTTCAAAGGTTAGTTCATAGCACTTGACTTGAGGAATGTGGAAATCTCTTTCCTCCAAGTGGTAGGCTGGAAGCGTGGAAACTTTTTTCACTTCCTCATCCCAGAAAGCATCAAAATCTTCCGGAACCTCGTCCCTGCCTTTATAAGTCTTCATTTCTTCTAACAAAGCTGGATTTTTCATAGCATGCTCCTTTTATTTTGTAATCGCTACCACAACTGTAGCACATCTAAGAAAGCAATGCAAGAAAGAAGGATAAATAGAAAGTGAATTTAGCTTTTCCTCCTTCAAGCCTATTGACTGAAAGTAGTTTTAGAAACGAAAAAAGAGCATTTCGCTCTTCTTCCTTTATTCAATCTTAGTTTTTTGCTTCTTTCTTTTGGAAAGTAGTTTGGTAATTTACTTTAATCGTTACTGTCATATGAGAGTCCTCGTTTCTTTTTGATGACTCTAGTATAAGGGTCAAACCTGAAAGCTAGCTTAAGTTTTCCTTAGAGAAAGCTTAATCCAGATGTTCTTTCTTTTCCAAATGAAGGGCAATCATGCGCCACTCTGGATCCTCTTGCCAGCCTTCAATAGAACTAATGTAGCTAGCAACCTTTCTGGCTTCTTCTAAAATCGGAAAATCTTCGATAATATCAGCTACTTGAAACTCTGGGAGTCCTGACTGTCTGGTTCCAAAAATTTCACCTGAACCACGCATTTTCAAATCTTCTTCGGCCAGGACAAATCCATTGGTCGTTTCTGTCATGATGCGCATGCGGTCGTTCCCAGAATCAGTCTTGGGATTGGCAACGAGAACAGCATAGGACTGCTTGTCCCCCCGACCGACACGACCTCTAAGCTGGTGAAGCTGACTGAGACCGAAACGGTCGGCATCCATGATAATCATGACCGTAGCATTAGGAACGTTGACCCCAACCTCGATAACCGTCGTCGAAACCAGAATATCCGTCTTTCTCTCTTTGAAATCCTGCATGATCTGGTCTTTTTCGTCACTCTTCATCTTACCATGTAGAAGAGCCACTTCTGCCTTACCTGCAAAATGAGCCGTCAGCTCTTCTGATAAGGCAATGGCATTTTTCAAATCTAGAGCTTCTGATTCTTCAATCAAAGGAGAGATGACATAGGCTTGAGAACCTTTTTGGATTTCCCCCTCTAACCAAGTCAAAACCTGAGCTAGTTGCTCATGTTTGATCCAGCGCGTCACAATAGGCTTCCGACCTGCTGGCATCTGGTCGATAATGGAAACATCCATATCTCCAAAGGCTGTGATGGCAAGCGTCCGTGGAATGGGAGTCGCCGTCATCATGAGGACATCTGGATTGTCGCCTTTTTCCCGTAAAATACGCCTTTGCCCCACACCAAAACGGTGCTGTTCATCGATGATAATCAAGCCAAGGCGAGCATAATCCACTCCATCCTGAATCAGAGCGTGGGTTCCGATAATCAAATCAGCCTCACCCTTGGCAATGGTCTCCAAGACTTCTCTCTTTTCTGCAGCTTTTAAGGAACCTGTCAAGAGAGCCAGTTTTAGGTCTGGAAAGAGACTCTGTAGACTCTCAAAGTGTTGCTCTGCGAGAATTTCTGTTGGTACCATGAGGGCTGATTGGTAGCCAGCTGTCACTGCCGCAAACATAGCCAAGCCAGCGACCACCGTTTTTCCGCTCCCCACATCCCCTTGCAAGAGACGATTCATGTGGTGATCCGACTTCATGTCTGTCAAAATTTCCTGTAAACTCTTTTCTTGAGCTGGGGTCAAGGAAAAAGGTAGATTTTCTTTAACTACTGTCACTTTTTCCTGAGACCAATTCAGAACCAGACCACTTCCCTGAACTCTATTTTCAGACTTGAGCGTCTGCAATTGCATTTGAAAATAAAAGAGTTCCTCAAATTTGATACGGCGAAGAGCCTGCTTGTATTCTGCCAAATCCTTGGGGAAATGCATGGCACGAACAGCCTGACAACGGGACATGAGTTTGTATTTGTCCAGCAAAGACTGGGGAAGATTTTCCTCAATCAAGAGGTCCAGTCCCTGATCAAAGGCTGTCTTGATAACTTTGACCAGACTGGCCTGACTGATTCCCTGAGCCAGACGATAGACAGGCTGGAGGTCATCTTCTACCTGAGCCAGAACCTTCATCCCAGTCAGACTAGCCTTAGCGCGGTCCCATTTTCCAAAGACAGCAAGAGTTGCTCCCAACTCTATCTTATCAGCTAGATAAGGCTGGTTAAAGAAGTTCACCGCAAAAACGACTTCTCCCTGTTTGAGGCTAAAACGCAGGCGATTGCGCTTAAAACCATAATACTGGACACTGGCAGGAGTCACGACTTGACCAGAAAGAACTGCCTTTTCACCGTCTTCCAGATCTAGCACCTGCTTAGTCTTAAAATCTTCATAACGGAAAGGAAAGTAGAGCAAGAGATCTTGCAAATTTTCAATTCCTAGTTTGGCGTATTTTTCTGCTGACTTTGGTCCCACACCAGGTAAGACATGCAAGGGTTGATGTAGATTCATGCTCCACTCCTTTCTTTTCTAATCATATTCTCTCGGAATGCGGTCGCTGAGAAGACAAACCACCTCATAGTTAATAGTCCCACGGTAGGACGCTACCTGAGTTGCAGTGATTTCCTTATCCCCATTGGAGCCAATCAAGGTTACCTTGGTTCCGAGTGGGTAAGGCTTAGGCAATCGAATAGTGATTTGGTCCATCGAAACCCTGCCGACAATTGGGCAAGCTTGGCCATCTACCAAGACAGAGAAATTTTCCATGTCTCTTGTCCATCCATCTGCATAGCCGATTGGCACGGTCGCGATGACCTGCTCGCTATCTGCCTGATAGGTCGCCCCGTAGCCCATGCAAGCTCCAGCTGAAACTGTCTTGACATGAACCAGAGCAGACTCCAAGGTCAAGGCTGGAATCAAGTCATAGGGTAAATCCAAGACCTCTCCGCTAGGATTAAGACCATACATGGCATCTCCCATACGGATCGCATTAAAAATAGTCTCTGCATGCCAAAGGGTCGTTGCCGAATTACTGGCATGAACCAGCTCTGGAAGACCTTTCATACTTGATAGAATGGTTTTAAACCGTTCTAACTGGGCATTAAAATAGTCATCTGATTCCTCATCAGCAGTCGCAAAGTGGGTAAAGATTCCTTCAACACGAACACCGTGTTGTTGGAGCAAGTCTTGAGCCTGATCAGCCTCACTAGCCTCTCTAAAACCAATCCGTCCCATCCCTGAGTCAATCTTGAGGTGAACTGTCAATCCAGTTAGGTCCGCTTCCTTATCTAAGAGTGCTTGAATCCACTCCAGTCCAGCCACTGTCAAGGTGATGTCATATTCTTTAGCTAGAGCAACAACTTCTAGCTCAGAAACTCCTAAAATGAGGATTGGCTTGCTGAGTCCAGCTTGTCTGAGTTCAATAGCTTCATCAATATTGGAAACGCAGAAGCCATCGACATCATCTTGAATCGCATTGGCAACAGCTACTGCCCCATGCCCATAGGCATTGGCTTTGACCACTGCCCACTTGAGTGTCCCCTCAGGGATATGAGCCCCCATTTGCTGAATATTGTGTCGAATAGCTCCCAGATGAATCAGAGCCTTGGTTGGTCTATGCGGACTAGCTTGCATGATTTTCCTCCAAAATGACACTGGCTGTCACAAACTGATCGGTATGGCTGATAGATAGCCAAATTTTTCCTGAAAATGGTGACTGACTAAAATAAGGCGCCCCGCGTTCATTGTTTAAGACTTCTAAATCCTGAAAACCGAGCTTGCCAATTCCCGTTCCCATGGCCTTGGAAAAGGCTTCTTTAGCCGACCAGCGACCAGCCAAATATTCGATTTGCCTGCGCCCTTTAAGACTGTTAAACCGTTCCATTTCCTTGGCTGTCAGCACGCGCTTGGCAAAGCCTTCATGTCGTGCAGCCGCTCTTTCTATCGAAGCCAATTCTTCGATGTCAATTCCGTGTCCAACTATCATTCTCATCAAAAGGAGTTGAGATTCCCCAACTCCATCCTTTTCACTTATTCTGCCAAGGTAGCATAGATTTCTTCTACCAAAGCCTCTGTATTTTCCCAACCTAGGCAAGGATCTGTAATAGAGCAGCCAAAGACCTCTGGTTGGTTTTGACGACCATCTGCTAGGTAAGATTCAATCATAAATCCTCGAACTGTCTTTTTAATTTTCTCATTCCAATCACGATTTTGCAAGGTCTGGCGAACAATTCGAATCTGCTCCATATACTGCTTGCCTGAGTTATCATGGTTGGTATCAATGAGGATAAAGGGATTTTCAAGTCCCATGGTTTCATAGCGTTCAATGGCTTGGAGTAGGTTTTCATAGTAGTAATTCGGCATATAATTGCCATACTCGTTAACTGCTCCACGGAGGATGACATGGGACAAAGGATTACCTGAAGTCTCAACTTCCTGCCCATGATAAAGGAAGGTTTGCTTATTTTGAGCAGCATAGATGGCGTTAAACATAACACCCAAATTTCCTGAGGTTGGATTTTTCATCCCTACTGGTGCATCAATCCCAGAAGCCACAAAGCGGTGCTCTTGGTCTTCCACAGAACGAGCTCCAACAGCATGGTAGCTGACCAAGTCATCCACCAAAATTAGATTTGACGGATAAAGCATCTCATCTGCCGTCGTCAAACCAGTCTCTGTAATCACTCGGTAGTGCAACTGGCGCACAGCCTGCAAACCGTTAATCAGGCTTGGAGCCTTAGAAGTGTCTGGCTGGTGAACCAACCCTTTATAGCCGTCTCCGTTGGTACGAGGCTTAGCAGTATAAACGCGCATAACCATGAAAATCTTGTCCGCTACCTTCTTTTGCAAGGCTGACAAGCGGCGGGCATATTCCAAGACAGCTTCTTCATTATCAGAAGAGCAAGGACCAATTACCAAAAGGAGACGGTCATCTTCCCCTGAAATAATGTCTGCCAATTCCCTGTCACGGCTTTCCTTGAGTCTCAAGGCTTCCGCAGACAATTGGGTTTCAGCCTTAATGACTTCCATATCGATTTCTTGACCTTTTTCAATAAATGCCATCTTATTCTCCTAACGTTTTGTAAATTTCTCTGACAAGAGCTTCTGTGTTATCCCAACCCAAGCAAGGGTCTGTGATAGACTTACCAAATACTTCTGGCTCATTTTGTCGACCATCTTCCAGATAAGACTCAATCATAAAACCACGAACGAACTGCTTAATTTTTTCATTCCAAGCACGGTTAATCAAGGTCTGGCGGACAATTCGGATCTGTTCAATATACTGCTTACCAGAATTGTCATGATTGGTATCAATGATGATAAAAGGATTTTCCAAGCCCATTTTCTCATACTGGGCAATGGTCTCAATTAAATTGTCATAATAGTAGTTGGGAATATTGTTACCATACTCATTAAGAGCACCACGAAGAATAGCGTGTGAAAGCGGGTTCCCAGTTGTTTCTACTTCTTTTCCTAAGAAAAGGAAACTTTGTTTGTTTTGAGCAGCATAAATCCCATTAAACATGACATTGAGATTTCCAGAGGTTGGATTTTTAAAACCAGTAGAAAATCCTGCCCCACTTGCCACAAAGCGGTGTTGCTGGTCTTCAACTGAACGGGCACCAACTGCCATGTAAGAAATCAAATCATCTACAAGCGGAAGGTTTTCAGGATAAAGCATTTCATCAGCAGTTGTCATCCCTGTTTCTGTGATGACACGATAGTGAAGATGGCGAACGGCTTTGATTCCATTGATAAGACTAGGCGCTTCTGTCGCGTTAGGCTGGTGAATCAAGCCCTTATAGCCATCTCCGTTGGTACGGGGTTTGGCAGTATAAACACGCATAACCATAAAGATACGATCTGCCACTTCTTCTTGTAGGACTGCCAAACGCTTAGCGTATTCAAGGACAGCTTCTTCGTTGTCAGATGAGCACGGACCGATTACCAAGAGAATTCGCTGGTCTTCTCCACGCATGATGGCTTCTAGCTCTTGATCGCGCTGTGATTTTCTCTCCAAAGCTTGGCCTTCTAATTTTGATAAGGCACGAACTTCTTCGATATTTATTTTAGGACTTTTTGCTGTAAATACCATAAGTCATCTCCTTATAAAGCAAACGGATACCAAGTAAAAATTTACTTTTCACAAGATATCCGCCTCTAAACTATCTCATTTTATTGTCTTTTACCGTGACAATTTTTAAACTTCTTACCAGAACCACATGGGCAAAGTTGATTGCGTCCAATCTGGCTCAAATCCAAATCTTCTGGCATACTTGCTTGGTGAGCAGCGATATTGCGAGTCGCTGTTGTACTGATATGGCGTTCTGCCTGTGGTCTTTCTTGTTCATGAATTTGTGCTTTCATCATCAAGCGTGTCACATCAAACTCAATCGAACCAATCATATCATTAAACATACGGAAACCTTCTGCCTGATACTCAACAACAGGGTTGTTCTGAGCATAACCACGAAGTCCAACCGCGTTACGCAATTGATCAAGGGCATCGATATGATCTGTCCACTTGTTATCCACCACTCGTAGAATCAAAACTTTTTGGAATTCTTTAACTGCTTCTTCATCGCGTAGTTTTGAAACCTGACTATCATAAACCTTCAAGGCACGTTGAAAAAGCTCTTCCTTGATGGCCTTATCAGACAAGCCTGACAAATCTTCCATCGTAATAGAATCTTCTGGAAGCAAGTTGTACTTAGCAAAGTTCAAAATTGCTTCAAGTTTTTCATCTTGTTTGGCACGCGCATGACCATCGACGACACGTTCAATCGTGCGTTTGTGCATAGCCTGAATTTCAGGTGCCAAGTCACGGTCTGCAGTGATGACATCGTAACGTTGAGCATAGATAATCTCACGTTGTTCACGCATGACATCGTCGTATTGAAGGACTTGTTTACGGGTATCGTAGTTATTTCCTTCGACACGTTTCTGAGCTGCCTCAACCTGACGCGTCAACATACGAGACTCAATGGCCTCTTCAGACATATTCAAGCGTTCAAATATGCCTTTCAAGCGTTCAGAACCAAAACGTTTCATCAAATCATCTTCAAGAGAGAGGTAGAATTGTGACTCACCTGGATCTCCTTGACGACCTGAACGTCCACGAAGCTGGTTATCGATACGACGACTTTCATGACGTTCTGTACCAATCACACAAAGTCCTCCAAGTTCACGAACACCTTCACCAAGCTTGATGTCGGTACCACGACCCGCCATGTTGGTTGCGATGGTAACGGCACCACGTTGACCAGCATTCATGATGATTTGGGCTTCTCTATAGTGATTTTTGGCATTCAAGACTTCGTGAGGAACACCAGCTGCGACCAATTTCTTAGAAATATAGTCACTAGTTTCAACCGCTACTGTACCAACCAAGACAGGCTGACCCTTTTGGTAACGAGCCTTAACGTCTTCGACAACCGCTTTAAACTTAGATTCGATACTTGCATAAAGAAGGTCTGAGTGGTCAATCCGTTGAACAGGACGGTTTGTTGGGATTGGAATAACACGAATGTTGTAGATTTCACGGAATTCTTCTTCTTCAGTCTTACCTGTACCCGTCATACCAGACAATTTCTTGTACATACGGAAAAGGTTTTGATACGTGATTGAGGCAGATGTCTTGGTTTCATCCTGGATTGGCACACCTTCTTTGGCTTCAATAGCTTGGTGCAAGCCATCAGAATAACGACGACCTTCCATGGTACGACCTGTAAATTGGTCGACAATCAAGATTTCTTGCTCTTCGCTCACCACATAGTCAATATCGAGAAGCATGATGTAGTTGGCACGAAGGGCGTTATCGATAAAGTGAGTCAAAGCCACGTTTTCGATGTCATAGAGATTTTCAAGCTTGAAGTAGCTTTCAGCCTTGTCAATCCCTGAATCAGACAAACCAATAGTCTTAGACTGCACATCGATGATGTAGTCGTCTTTGTCCAACGATTTTACATAGTGGTCTGCCATATGGTAGAGCTGACTGGTTTCAACTGCATTAGCACCTGATACAATCAAAGGTGTACGGGCCTCGTCAATCAAGATAGAGTCAACCTCATCGACCAAGGCATAGTTAAGCGGACGTTGTACCATGTTTTCAGCACGAACGACCATGTTGTCACGAAGGTAGTCAAATCCGATTTCTGAGTTGGTTGAGTAAGTAATATCACACTCATAGGCTTCTTTTTTCTCCATTGGAGATTTGGCAGCCAAGTTAATCCCTACTGACAAACCAAGCCATGAGTACAATTCACCCATCTCAGTCGCGTCACGTTCTGATAGGTATTCGTTAACCGTAACTACGTGAACCCCTTTGCCTGAAAGGGCATTGAGGTATACCGGCATAGTCGCAGTCAAGGTTTTCCCTTCCCCTGTACGCATCTCTGGCACGTCACCATGGTGAAGAACGATTCCCCCCATGACCTGAACCTTATATGGGAAGAGACCTAGGACACGTTTGGCACCCTCACGGACAACCGCAAATGCTTCATAAAGCAATGAATCCAGCGATTCTCCATTTTGATAACGTTCTTTAAATTCAACTGTTTTTGCTTTTAGTTGGTCATCAGTCAAAGCAGCCATTTGGTCTTCGTATTTGAAAACCTTGTCAGCCATCTTTTCCAGACGACGGATTTCTCCTTTATCATTTTCGATAATTGTTTTTAAAATATTAGCCATGTTTTTCCTTACTTTAAATTCCGAATATTTTAGAATGTTCTTTTAATTTTAGCACAATTACTGATTATTTTCAAGGAAGAATCCCCATTTTGAAAAGGAAAAAGAGGCTAGTTTTCAAGCTAACCTCTCTGACTTTTATGATACTTTAATTGCCAAGAATCGGCAAAATAGCAAATAGGATAAATAAGTTAATCCAAAGAGAAAGACAGCAGATCAATCCAAAAACAAAGAGACTGACTTTCTTGGACAGCAAGGCCATCAAAATGGACAGAATGCCAAAAACTAGCAAGACTTTCTATATGCTGAAGAGGTCAATCTTCCCCCCAGAATCGGACTGCCCCAAGGAAGAAAGAAGAAAGCAATCCATATTAACAGAACTAAACCAATATAGACCTTGGAATAGCGTGTAATAAATGATTTTAGATGTACCATAAGCTACCTCCTAAGCTTGTATATCTTTTGAATACTGTATATGCCCATTTTCGACAACTAATACATCTGTACAAAGGTCTGAAATATCTTCCGATATGTGTGATGTCAGGATAACCAGACCATTTTCTTTTTTAAGGTAAGATAAAATGACCTGTTTGGTTAACCTCACACTCTTCTCATCCAAAGCATTCATAGGTTCATCGAGAAAGAGTATAGATGGTTCGGCAATAAAGGCTTGGATCAAAGCCATTTTTTGTTTCGTTCCTAAGGATAAATGACGGTACTCAACGTCTTCAAATTCCTGTAAATCATAGTATTGAATCCAATAGGCAATTCTTTTTTCCGTAACTTTAGATGAAAAATACCTTAACAGTTCCAAATTTTCTCTCAGGGATAAATGAGATAGAAACTCTACCTTTTCAATTAAAATCCCTGCATCCTGAATATAATGATTTTTTATCCCGTAGACTTCCCCATCTTGAAGAACTTTTCCTTTGTCAAGCTTAATATAACCAGCAAGTACCTTTAAAAGAACCGTCTTGCCAGATCCATTATCACCTTTAAGGCCATAAATTTTTCCTGATTGAAACACCAAATTCAACTGATTTAAAATAGGTCTTTTCGCGTAATTTTTCTGTCCATCTATAATTTCAAGTCTCATCGTTTATCCTTTCTTAAATTTCTCTTCCAAACGACTAACAATCAAGATAACCAATAAACTTAGGAGTCCTAAATATACTATTACAATATGATCCATCATCCATTCTTGTCCCACAAATGCTAAAAAATAGAGAAAAAAGGAAAAACCAGCGCCCGCACTAATCAGTGCTATCAGATAAGACAGTAGCAAGTACAACATCATTAACTGAGCAAGTAAAAAGAAAAGTACGACTGTTTTGAAATGAATTCCTAGAGGAAGTAAACCAAGGAACCAGACAAATAAATCTTGAGTAAAAAATTTAGAGATGACAACCAATCGTTTCCTTGTATAATCGAAAAAGGAGCTTGATTGATAGCGAATCAAGTGATGGTAATGGTCTGCCAAATCACTTTCAAGCAAAATGACAGAGAGCCATCCTACCATGAAAAGCGAAAGGTTTAACAAGAGTTTGGGGATTTCTAAATTCACTTCAGAATAGTCATTATAGGAAAAGATTGAAATCAATTCTCTCTTGAAAAAGAGAAAAACATCCTGCTTTTGAACCGCTGTTGACAATAGATAGTTTATCAAAATCATCATCAGAACTATACGAAGTAGTAAAACGATCTTTCTCTTTAGCAAAATATTGTTAAAATTCTTAAACATTATCTTCATATTTTTCAAGCACCATATAAGGGACAATATAAAGGATATAAGGAGTAAAGAGTTTCATCAAACTGACATCCCCATAGCTAGCTTGCATCAAACTCGTCATAGGAACCATATAGTAAGGCAAGGCACTATAGAGTAACATAGAACCAAGCCAAAGAAACATCAAATAGGCAATTGCCGAACGAGTCACATTCCCCACATAATCAACTATTTTTAAAAAATAGACTGCATTGATGAAAATACCGATTAGTAGGACACAAGTAAAGAACAAATAGCTTGTTATCTCTCCATCTAGGAGCCTTTGTAAACTACTCCCATCAGAAAATAGAGAATTCCATTCAAGAGGAGAAAAAGTCCCAAAGAAATAAGTTAAAATTGCAATTATCAGCACAGTCACTAAATATATCACACAAGGGATACTTGCAACTTGCAAAGTCAACTTTCTTTTTACCCCTTGATAACTCACTTCTCTTCCAATACTCAATCGTAAAACTTTATTTTTCAGCTCAATATATTGAAAACCTAGCAAAACAATGATGATTGGAATAATAAATGATTGATAAAAACCTAGATTGAACTGGAGAATACGAAAATCTAATGCTGATTTTAATAAGTCATTTTTAATTGCTTGTCCATCGAATTTAGCTAGATCGGGCGCATGAATATCAAAAAAGAAATAAGTCATCAAAACATCACGATAAACCAAAGCAAGAAAAAGCAAAGTAAGCAAGACATAAACAAATTTATGCCTTGCCAAAGTTAAGAGAGGAATCTTCATAAGCCACCTCCTATTAAAAAACCGATATAAATCAATGCCTCCCCGCTTTAGACTTCCCTAACTCCTTTCTTAGTCTAAGCATTTTTTTGAAACAAGAATAAGTTAACCTATTCAGACCAATAGCTAGCAGAATAAAAAGAAACCAAATGCCCCATAACTTGATATCTGTCAAATTTCTCAAGACGATATTGAAAAACAGAACTGAAATAACTGTCCAAGCAAGGCTAAAAAGAGCATAGAGGGGGATGTAAAACCAGTAAAAATAGTAAAAAATTGGGAAAAATTTACTTTCTCTATTATCCTTTTCAATCCAATTGAAAAAGTAAAACCAGGGCAATAAGATTATAAATTTAAACAAATGTTTCATCGATACCTCCTTTTTGATAGCGTTTTCTATTATTTTATTATATCAAAAAAATCTGGAAATGTCATTCCAGATTCTACTTTTTATTTGCGTTTTCTTGCGATGAGATGAATCGGTGTTCCCTCAAAAACAAAGGCCTTGCGGATTTGATTTTCCAAGAAACGCAGGTAAGAAAAGTGCATGAGTTCTTCTTCATTGACAAAGATGACAAAGGTTGGTGGTTTGGTTGCCACTTGGGTCGCATAGAAAATCTTGAGACGTTTTCCTTTGTCTGTCGGTGTTGGGTTGATGGCAATGGCATCCATGATGACATCGTTCAAGACAGCTGATGGAATACGTGTATTTTGACTTTCGCTGATTTGCTTAATCATCTCAGGAAGTTTGTGGAGACGTTGCTTGGTCAAAGCGGATACAAAGATAATCGGTGCGTAAGGCAGGTATTGGAACTGCTCACGGATATCTTCTTCCCAGTTTTTCATAGTGTGGTTATCTTTTTCAAGCGTATCCCACTTGTTGACCACGATAATCATCCCTTTACCAGCTTCATGGGCAAATCCTGCGATACGCTTGTCGTACTCACGAATGCCTTCTTCCGCATTGATGACCATCAAGACCACATCTGAACGGTCAATAGCACGCATGGCACGCATAACAGAGTATTTCTCGGTATTTTCATAAACCTTACCAGACTTACGCATACCAGCCGTATCAATCATGGTAAACTCTTGACCATCTGTATCTGTAAAGTGGGTATCAATGGCATCACGAGTTGTTCCAGCAACAGGACTAGCAATAACACGGTCTTCGCCCAAGATAGCATTGATCAAACTTGATTTTCCAACGTTTGGACGACCAATCAGGCTAAACTTAATGACATCTGGATTTTCTTCTTCATATTCATTTGGAAGGTTTTCCACAATCGCATCTAGTACATCCCCTGTACCGATACCATGGACAGATGAGATAGGCAGTGGTTCACCCAAACCGAGGGCATAGAAATCATAGATATCATTTCGCATCTCAGGGTTGTCCACCTTGTTAACTGCGAGGATAACTGGTTTGTGGGTCTTATAAAGCTTACGGGCTACGTATTCGTCTGCATCGGTAATTCCTTCCTTACCGGACACGACAAAGACGATAACATCTGCTTCTTCCATGGCAATTTCTGCCTGGTGCTTGATTTGTTCCATGAAAGGAGCATCGACATCATCAATTCCTCCTGTATCAATCATGCTAAAAGAACGATTGAGCCACTCACCCGTTGCATAAATACGGTCACGTGTCACTCCTTCGACATCTTCTACAATGGAGATTCGCTCACCAGCGATCCGATTAAATAGGGTTGATTTCCCAACATTGGGACGTCCTACAATGGCAATAGTTGGTAGGGCCATAATTTCTCACTTTCTACAATAACTTCTTCTGTTCAAGATTTTTTCTAGTTGAGCTTGGTTCAGCTTGACCAAACTGTTCTGCTAGACGCTGACTCCAGCTTGTGGTCGCACGCGCCCCAGCATAGTCAGCCTGTACACGGTCATAAGCCTCAATCACATCAACTGTTTGTTCCTGATATTCTTCCTCAAACACCACTTGATTCAATGGCAAGCGAGGTTTAACTTCATGTTCTTGATTTGGCACACCCAGTGCCATCCCAAAAACAGGATAGGTGTAGTCAGGCAGGTTAAAGAGCTCTGCCACTTCTTCTGATTTGTAACGCACCAAGCCAATAATGACACCACCATAGCCCAAGCTTTCAGCTGCCAGCAGGGCATTTTGACCAGCAAGAGCCGCATCGACTGAACTAATCAAGAGACCTTCTACACCTTGGGGTTGGAATGAATCGGTATGAAGCTGGGCTCCCTTTTCTGCTCGGTTCAAGTCTCCGACAAAGAGAAGGAAAACAGCAGACTGGCGAATAGCTTCTTGAGGTACCAATTCATACAGAGCATCTTTCTTTTCTTGACTTCGTACCACAATCACAGAGTAGGATTGGAAATTCTTCCAAGACGAGGCCATCTGGGCTGCTGTCAGGATTTCAGTCAAGTCTTCCTGAGGGAGGGCTTGCTCCTTAAATCTTCGAACAGACTTATGAGCTTTCATCAGTTTAATGGTTTCTGTCATCGACGGTTTACTCCTTCTAAACGAGTCTCCTCAGCCAAATAACGGATGCGTTCCATGACGCGTCTGGCTTCCCAGGTTTCGTCATTTCCATGCTTCCCTTTAGCGAAATGCAGCTCCAAGTCTTCAAAGTTGAAGTTGGAAGTGAAAAAGGTCGGTAAGTTTTCCTGCATCCGATATTGGAGAATGACTTGCAGGATTTCATCCCGCACCCAAGCTGTTGATTGCTCGGCACCAATATCATCTAAAATCAGGACTTCAGAAAGCTTAATCTCATCTACCAAGGTCTTAACATTGCCATCACCGATAGCATTTTTGACATCGATGACAAAACTAGGATAGTGGAGGAGAGTGGAGGAAACACCACGTTTTTCTGACAAATCATGGGCTAAGGCAGCCACCATGAAACTTTTACCCACACCAAAGTCTCCATATAAGTAAAGACCTTTTCGAATAGCTGGATATTGCTCCACGAAGGCTAATAGCTTTTCAAAAACTGGTAAGCGCCCCAAATCATCCAAGTCTACTTGAGCCAAACTAGCTTGCTTGAGACTGGCTGGCAGATTGATTAACTTGAGACGGTTCTTAATAGCCGCTTCTTTTTCCGCTGCGATTAGTTCAGGAGTTTCTTCATAAGAAACATCCGCATAGCCATGATTCATAACCAAAATCGGCTTGTAGCCTTTGGCAATATAATCCGTATCACCACGGAGAAACTTGTCGCGCTCGGTGATGTACTGATTAAACTTGGAGATACTGCGATTCAATTCCTCTGGGGTCAAGGATTCTTGCTGGATAAAGGCCGCAACATCAGGGTCCTTCATGATTTTCTGGACCAAATCTTGATAATGAAAACGGCTAGGTTGACGCTTGAGTACGTCTCCGACACTTTCCATCTAATCTCCTCCTTTTTCTAATCGAGCTAATAGTTCTTGTTTCTTACGTTCTAGTTCCAGACGAGTTTCCTCGCTGGTTTCATTTTTATAATCTGGATTGCTCCACTTGGGTACATTGGACTTGGCAGGACTAGGGGTACTGCTTTTTTGAGCCTGATTCTTCTGCCCACGCTCACGGATTCGCAAGACTGCCTCTTCTGCCGAATGAATCTTTTGATAGGCATAATCATTAGCCACCTTCATGGCATATTTCTCATTGATGTTTGCCGAATCCACCTTATTAAAGGTCAATAAGAGAATGATATTGATGACTTCGTCCAGCAAGCCCAAACCAGTCATCTGTTGCAAGAGTTCTCTTTCTGTTTGGGTGATGGTTCCCTTGCGTGTTTGCTTGATTTCTGCCAAGAACTGCAGGGCAGTTTTACTTTTGGCTTCTTTGATAATGGTTGTTTCCTTAGGACTAAAGTCAGAGGAAACAGGTTTTTGAGCGATTTTTTCCCGCATGCGTTTGGTTGAAATGACTTGGGAAACAGCTGTTGACTTAGCCAATTGATAAGTTTCAAACCAAGTCCATTTCTTCTCCTCGGCAATGGCAAAGAGGTTTAAGACATCGGACTGCTCATCCGCAAAGCGAAGCCCATCTCGAGCCATAAGCTGACGAAAATGATCCAAGTCAAAATCGTTGGCCACTTTCTTCTTGAGACTAAGGTCTTCTTGACTTCCCAGTTCTGCTAAGTCTGGAAAGACTTGATTGAGTGAGACAGGTATTTCTTCACCCTCAGCACTTTCATCTTTCAAATCCTCCACAGCGGCATCACCAATCTTCTTCTCCAAAAGTCTGCGATACACAGGATGCTCCAAGAAATCTTGACTTGAAAGAGGAGCATGGAGGGCTAGCTGATAAACATCCCCCTTTTGATAGAGGGTTAAGAGATTAAAAGCCGATAAGATTTTCAAGGATTTTAAAAATCTGTCCATCCCAAAGTTGAGATGGTTGAGAATACTTGAAAAGAGATATTCCTTTCTGCCATTATCCCAAAAACTGATTGTATAAAGATAAAGGCTCAGTGCCTCCTGACCGATAATCGGGAGGTAGCACTGTACCAGAGATGAGGTATCTTGCGACACCCGATTATTCTTTAGATAAGAAAAACGGTCAATTGGCTTCATTTATCTTTCCTTTTTCTTTTTAGAGGACTGGGTGATTTGTTGGAGCAGACTCTCTAACTCACTGACATCCTTAAAACTACGATAGACACTAGCAAAACGTACATAGGTAATCTCGTCCAATTCAGCCAACTCCTCCATGACGAGTGACCCAATGTCCTCACTTTGAATTTCATTTTCATTTCGACCACGGAGTTTCTGTTCGATACGATTGACTACCATGTTGATTTCATCACTTGACACAGGACGTTTCTGGGCTGAGCGGATAATCCCATTAAAGATTTTATCTCTGGAGAATTGTTCCCGTGTGCCATCTTTTTTAACAACCACTAAGGTTCTTTCTTCTACCCGTTCGTAGGTTGTAAAACGGTGTTGGCATTCGTCGCACTCACGTCTTCTACGAATGGTGTTCCCTTCTTCTGCTTGGCGACTATCGATAACACTTGACTTGGTAGCCCCACATTTTGGACAACGCATCCTTTCCCTCCTTATCGTTTTCTTTTCATTATACCATTTTTTAAACGATTCCCAAAACAATTCTTCTTTTTGCTTGACAAGTTTTTTGTTTTATTGTATTATTTAATTGAGACAAAAAGATAAAAGAAAGGAGACCAAGATGTCCTGGACATTTGACAACAAAAAACCCATCTATTTACAGATTATGGAGAAAATCAAGCTTCAGATTGTTTCCCATACACTGGAAGCCAATCAACAACTTCCAACCGTGAGAGAGCTAGCGAGCGAGGCCGGTGTCAATCCAAACACCATCCAAAGAGCCTTGTCAGACCTTGAACGAGAAGGATTTGTCTACAGCAAGCGCACAACTGGACGATTTGTGACTGAAGATAAAGAGCTGATCGCCCAATCGCGCAAACAATTATCAGAAGAAGAATTGGAACACTTCGTTTCCTCCATGACCCATTTTGGCTATGAAAAAGAAGAACTACCAAGCGTAGTCGGCGATTATATTAAAGGAGTTTAAGCCTATGTCATTACTAGCATTTGAAAATGTATCCAAATCTTATGGAGCAACCCCAGCCCTTGAAAATGTTTCCCTTGAGATCCCAGCTGGAAAAATTGTTGGTCTCCTTGGCCCAAACGGCTCAGGAAAAACAACCCTGATTAAACTAATCAACGGCCTCTTACAACCAGATCAAGGACGCGTCCTTATCAACGACATGGACCCAAGCCCAGCAACCAAGGCTATCGTAGCTTATTTGCCTGATACCACCTATCTCAATGAGCAAATGAAGGTCAAAGAAGCCCTAACCTACTTCAAGACCTTCTATAAAGATTTCAATCTTGAACGCGCCCATCATCTACTTGCAGACCTCGGCATTGATGAAAATAGTCGTCTCAAGAAACTATCAAAAGGAAACAAGGAAAAGGTACAACTGATTTTGGTTATGAGCCGTGATGCTCGTCTTTACGTTCTGGACGAACCCATTGGTGGGGTGGATCCAGCAGCCCGTGAGTATATCCTCAATACCATTATCAACAACTACTCCCCAACTTCTACCGTTTTGATTTCTACCCACTTGATTTCTGATATCGAGCCAATCTTGGATGAAATTGTCTTCCTCAAAGACGGAAAAGTCGTCCGTCAAGGCAATGTAGATGATATTCGCTATGAGTCTGGTGAATCCATTGACCAGCTCTTCCGTCAGGAATTTAAGGCCTAAGCAAAGGAGATTATTTATGTTTTGGAATTTAGTTCGCTACGAATTTAAAAATGTTAACAAGTGGTATTTAGCCCTCTACGCAGCCGTGCTAGTCCTTTCAGTCCCCCTAGGAATGCAAGGACACTACTATAATTATATATCTTTCAAAGATAGCCAACCTTTCCTATTTATCTTTCTGGCTCTCGTCTTTGGTGGCTTGATAATTACACTTGGGATTTCAACCATTTTCTTGATTATCAAACGCTTCAAAGGTAGTGTCTATGACCGCCAAGGCTATCTGACTTTGACCTTGCCAGTTTCTGAGCACTATATCATCACTGCTAAATTAGTCGGAGCCTTTATCTGGTCTATACTTAGCTCGGCTGTACTGGCTCTAAGTGCTTTTCTTATTGTGACTATAACGGTTCCAGAATGGATGTCACATTATGACTTGTTCCCACTTGTAGGAACATACCTTCCTCAACTCTCTCTTGTGGGGTTATCCTTCCTACTAAATACCGTTTCTGGAATCCTCTGCATCTACTTGGCTATTTCCATTGGACAGCTTTTCAATGAATACCGTACAGCACTCGCTGTTGCAGCCTACATTGGGATCCAAATCGTCATTGGCTTTATTGAAGTCTTCTTCAATACCAGTACTAACTTCTATGTCAATTCACTTGCAGGATTTAATGATAATTTCTATATGGGAGCAAGCATAGGCATTGTTGAAGAACTCATATTCATAGCTATCTTTTATCTCGGAACCTACTATATTTTGAGAAACAAGGTTAACTTGCAATAGTTTTAAAATCAAAAAGGATAACATCTCATCACAGAGAGGCTATCCTTTTTGATTTTATCTCATTTTCCGTCTAACTTTATCTTACAGACGAATCCTTCTAACCAATTAATACTCTTCGAAAATCTCTTCAAACTACATCAGCTTCACCTTGCCGTAGGTATGGTNNACAACCTCAAAGCAGTGCTAAGGAGCATATCTATTATGCACCCCCCTATGTCTCTTGGGAAAGGGGAACTAATGAGAATCACAATAGGCTCATTCGGAGATGGTTACCTAAAGGAACTAAGAAAACGACTCCCAAAGAAGTCGCATTCATCGAAAATTGGATTAATAACTATCCTAAAAAACACTTGAACTACAAGTCCCCCAGAGAAGACTTCTTGATGGAGAACTTGAAATTTGGCAATGAAATAAAGACTATACAAATTGATTAGGGAATTTAAAACATAGTAGATTGAAACTAGAATAGTACACCTCTACTTCTAAAACATTCTTAGAAATCGATTTGACTGTCCTGATCGATTTATCCTGTTCTTATTTCATTTCACTATAATTTCTAACAATATTTTAAAAACTGAACCGTACTATTTCAACTTCCATACATTACAATATTGATAGGCACAGTTCCCATACCTGTCCAAATTCGAATAACGTTTAGTATAAATTAGAATATGACTACAACATCACAAATAATTAGACTATCTATAATATCTACGATGTAACATATACATAGGAAGCACCGTTATCAAGAGCGCCAAGGCTATCAACCAGATAAGATGAAGATACAAACCTGTCACCTCACCTCCCCATATAATACGAATCATGCAGGTAGCGTGATACAAGGGAGAAAACCAAGTCAAATCACCAAGTATTGGGGGCAAGGAAGTAATGGGAAAGAAGGTATCTGAAAACATATAAAGAGGACGGATTACCAAAACATTGTAGTAATTCAGAAATTCCCTAGACGGTGCCAAGTAGGTAAAGATTAGTCCTAAAACACCAAACAAATAACCCACTATAAATAAAATCAGAGGAATCAATAACATCAAGACATGAAAATGCGCTGTGATAAGCATGGAAATCAGCCAAAAAATCCCACCGAAAATCACTGCACGAATACCTGCCCAGATAGCCTGACCCACCACAATATCACTCGTATTGATTGGCGTCATCAACATAGCATCATAAGTCTTTTCAATCTTATACTGGATAAAGGCATTGACCGTTGTTTCTGCGGTGGCCGCAGACATGGCAGTCGCAGCAATTAAACCTGTAATGACAAAATCACGGTAGAGCATACCGTTAACATGCGTCAAGTAGGCACCAACTCCAAATCCCATTGCTAAAAGATAAAAGAGGGGGTCGATAAGGTTGGGGACAATTGAAATTTTAAATAAATTTCTAAAACTCATGTAGTTGCGTACCACAACGTGTCCGATGGACTGAAATGATAACTTAAACATGCAAGTCCTCCTTCTCTGTCCCAGTCAACCCCAAAAAAAGCGTCTCAAGGTTGTCAGCATCATACTTGATGAGCAAGTCTTCTACAGTTCCTTCTTCTTTGATAGTCCCTTGGTGGAGCATCAGCACCCTATCTGTCAAATATTCAATCTCATTCATATAGTGGGAAGTAATAATGATAGAAACACCTAATTCCTTCAACTCCAAAAGTTTATCCCAAATAATATTGCGGGATTGAATGTCTAAACCAACTGTCGGTTCATCTAAAATGATAATATCAGGCCGATTGATGAGAGCTCTTGCCAAGACAAGACGTCGTCGCATCCCACCCGACAGCTGATTCACCATCTTTTGCGCATGTTTGCTCAGTTGAACAAAATCCAAGAGAGAATCGATTCTCTTCCTAAGTTCGACAGATGAGATACCATAACATAGACCGTGAGCAAAAAGATTATCATAAACATTCAAGGTCATGTCCAGCATATCCTCCTGCCCTACAATACCCAGACAAGATTTACTCTTACGACGATTGGTTTCAATATTTTGCCCCAAGATATCAATCTCTCCTGAGGAAATTGAGGTCAGTGAGTAAATCATCTTTAAAGTGGATGTTTTGCCAGCACCGTTGATTCCCAAGATCCCCAAACACTCTCCTTCTCCCAATTCAAAGCTAATTCCCTTGACAGCTTCATAAGAACCATATTGCTTTTTTAGATTTTTAACACTTAACTTCTTCACTCTTTCTTTCCCCCACAAATAGAGCATGTTGGATACTTTGTTAATTCATCAAAATGTTGTTCGAATGTTATAAAGTCAATTGAGAATCTTTTATTAAATGTTAGCAATGCTTCGTCTCCCCAAAAAATATATCTTAAAATTTCAAACGAAATAAAATACCCTTGAAATAGATAAGCAGGACCTAAAGCACCATTCGGAGTTCTGAACATCTCTAGTTCCAATGAATTTGTCATTGTACGAACGGTCTCCAACTCTTCAGCATACTCAGGAATTTTTTCCAAATCCTCTAAAAACTGACAGTAATAGCACGCTGCTTTATACGGAATAATTGAATATACTTTCCCATTTTTCTTACCAACCACAGCAGACAGACATAATTTATTGTATTGAACACAGGCTTCATTGACCCAAAAATCAATATAGCCTGTTGGATAATCTGCAACATTTACTACGATATCACATTTTGAAGTTTTTATTAACTCATCGACATCCTCTTTTGAACCTATCTCTTTATCAAGTACCTCAAATTCAATTAAAGGATTAAACTTTCTAAGCGACTCTTTTGCAGCCTCTACTTTTCTTTTTCCAATATCAGATGTCGAATACAAAATTTGTCTATTGAGATTACTAGCTTCGACCGTATCAAAATCAACTGCTGTAATATGCCCTATACCTAATTCAGCCAATGCTAGACAGATATTACTTCCTATACCGCCAATACCTAAGAGCAAAATACGCGTCTTTTTTAATTTTAACTGATAATCATATTTTGTTAAAGATAATGTATCTAAAGTATTAAAAAAGTTAAGATTTACGGAATATCTGTCCAATTCTTCTGAAGTTAATTCAGTTGTAGTAACAAAATTATCCTCCAAATACCCTAGTGTATCTAGTAAAGAAATACTTTCTTCTACATCATTAGAAGACAAGTTATCAACTAAACTACAAATTTCATTGATTGTGTATTGTCCATTGAGGAGCTTAATGAGCTGAGTATACTTCTCATCCAGATTCTCAATCTCAATACCATAATCTTTTCCTATACCTAATCTAATTTTATCCTTTAAAAATAGGACACTATGAATATCTTTAATTTTAGGTAAATTCAATTCTATTTCCTCCTAAAATAGACAAAAGGAATGGAAAAATCCATTCACTTTTGAAAAAATGTTGAGAATGTAATCTTAAGATTAACGTCCTTCAACTGTGGATACTGCTGCAATTACTTTTGTAATTTTACCTCCATTTAAACTCAGACAATAAAATTTAAAATATTCTCTAGTAAAACATTTTAAAAATCTATTTATCTTGTGCTTTAATTATAGTATAATAAAAGATAGAAAATCATCGATATATGAAATTTGGAGAAAATTTTTATGGAACCAGATATTTTCATCATCACAAAACTCTTATCAGACCCTTCTCGGATGCACATTTTAGATATTCTAATGGATGGAAAAGCTCACACGGTTAACGAAATTGCCAGCTTTACCAAAATCAAGCAACATACTGTCAGCTATCACCTCAAATTACTTACCGAAGCACAGGTAACCACTCTACAAACCTATGGACGTTTTCATTATTATTCTTTAAAAAGTGCTGCCATTGCAGAAATGCTGGAATTTCTCAGCTTCTACTCTCCTCAGCGTGATGTCAAAAGTTATAAACAACACATTCACAAAAAGGAATTAAAGGTCGCTCGCACCTGCTATGACCATATTGCTGGTGAGCTTGGCATTTCCATTACCAATTATCTCTTGCAAGAAAATCTCCTCAGCGAATCAGAAAAAGACTTCCAACTCACTGAAGCTGGGAAGTCTTATTTCCAAAGAAAATTACACATTGATACGGATGAATTGAAAAAGAAAAAACGGAAATTTTGCCCTAAATGTTTGGATTGGAGCGAACGTAAAAATCATGTCGGCGGAGCTCTCGGCAATGCTCTTTTAGAATTTTTCAGTGAAAAACAATTGGTCATCCCTGCACAAACGCCACGTTCACTTACCATTACAGAGAAGGGAAAAGAATTCCTCGAAAGGGAATGGGGGATTTAAACATGGACTTTTAAGCAAATAACTGTCCATACCCATTCTATAACAACCTCTCTATCCCCTTACTCCCCCAACTCAGCACTGTAGGCGATAATCTGGTCAACTGTGTCAGACAAGAATTGGATGGTATCACGGAGTGGTTTGTCTGTTGAAATATCAGCACCGATAATCATGGCTGACTCAAGTGGTGTCTTGCTACCACCTGATTTAAGGAGATTGAGCCAGTCTTCAGCTCCAGTTTCAGAATGTTTTAGATGAAGGTAACCAGCTGTCGAGATGACAAGACCAGCAGAGTAAGTGTAACTATACAAGCCCATATAGTAGTGAGCTTGGCGCATCCAAGTCAAAGCTGCATCATCGTCAATTTCAATAGCATCTCCCCAGAAATCCGTCAAAACTTCCTTCATAATGCTGTTGAGCTTGCTTGCTCCAAAGGTCTCCCCTTCTTCAATCAATGTATACACCTTACGCTGGAAGGCGGCTTCCAAGAGGTGGGTGATGAAATTATGGAAGTAGGTGTCTGTCAAGCGATGAGCCAGAGCGAAGCGTTTTTGACGTGGGTCATTAGACTGGTTCTCTAAGTAATCACTGAGTAGCAATTCATTGAAGGTCGACGGTGCTTCAACATAATAGGTCGACATGTGGGCGTTGAAATAGCTTTGATGATTGTCTGAAAAGATGAATTGACCAGAATGCCCGATTTCATGAATCAAGGTATAGACATCGCTCAAACGGCCTGTCCAGCTCATGAGGACATAAGGGTGTACGCGATATGGGTCCGCCGCATAACCACCGGAATCCTTGCCACTGTTAGCAGCAAAGTCCACCCAGCGCTCTTCTTGGTAACGAGCAACTTCCTGACAATATTCTTGCCCCAAAGGTTCTACCGACTTCATGACCAAATCATAGGCATCGTCAATAGTCACTTCAGGATTGAGGGCGCTGTCCAAGTCCAATTTCCAGTCTGCAAAGGTCATCTTTTCAAGACCATTTACCTTGGCAACATGCTTGAGGTATCTCTGAGCGACTGGTGCAAAGTCCTTCATGATGAGGTCAATCTGGCGATCAAACATGACACGGTCCACTTCTTGTTCAGCTAGAAGATAGTCAAAGACAGAGTCATATCCCTTCATATCAGCCAAGAGTTTTTCAGACTTGACCTGAGCCAGATAGGCTGCTGCAGCCGTATTTTGGTGCTTACGAAGTCCCTCTGAGAAGGAACGGAAGGATTTCTCACGAACCTCAGCATCCTCGTGATTTTGGTAGAAATTCTCATAGGTGACAAAGCTGTTTTTATAGGTCTTGCCATGGGCTTCAAAGTCAGCCATTTCAAAATCCCCAGCGCGCATCTTAGTATAAATGTCCTGCGGACTATAGAAAACTTCACCGAGATTTGTCAAGGCCTTCTCCACATCAGCCCCTAGATAGTGGGCTTTTTTGATTTTAGCCTGACGAATGGCAGCTGTTAAATGTGGCAATTTACCCAAACGGTCCAAGACTTCCTCGTCTGCTGCCACCAAGGCATCGTCAAAGAAGGTCAAGGCTACGCTGGCAGCTGTTTCAAATTCCATCCCAGCTTGGGCAATATTGGCAAATTCGTCATTGCTATAGTCCGTCGTCTGAGGCATAAAAGCATAGTTGCCAATATGGCTCATCTGAATGTAGATCTGTTCCAATTCCGCAAAGGCCTTCTCGAAATCCTCAAAAGTGTGAAGATTGCCCTTGTAATCACGGCTAAACTGGTTGATGTCTTCGCGAGCTTTCTCGATTGCACGCAAGAAATCCTCACGGTCTTGGTATAGGGCTGTTAAGTCCCAGAGTTCCTTCTCTGGAAATTCTGAACGGTGTTTTTGTTCCATTTTCTTCCTCTTATTTCTCTAATTCTACTAAAACACTAAGGGCTGATAAGGCGTAAAGCGGTGCTGTTTCTGCTCGCAAGATACGAGGGCCAAGTCCTGCCAATACTGCTCCCTTAGCTTCGAAACTCTCAATTTCTGCAGGTGACAGACCGCCTTCTGGTCCAAATATAAAGAGCAATTTGGCTCCTTTTTCAAGACCAGAGACTGCTTGCAAGAGAGCAGTGGCTTCACCGTCTTTAGCAGACTCTTCATAAGCTACTATGATAGAGTCAAACTGGTCCAACTGAGCTAGAAAATCGGCTTTTTTCTCGAAAAGCTTGATACTTGGAACAACATTACGCTTGCTTTGTTCTGCTGCTCCAAGGGCAATTTTTTCTAATTTTTCAACCTTTTTACCCAATTTCTTGCCATCCCACTTGGTAACTGACCAGTCGGCAGGAAAGGCCCAGATTTGGCTAGCACCCAGTTCGGTTACTTTTTGAGCGATGAACTCCAGCTTGTCTCCCTTGGGAAATCCAGATGCGATGGTCACTTGGATTGGTAATTCCACATTGTCAGCTAATTCTTGGACCAACTCAAACTGACGGGCTTCCACATCCAGCACGCACGCCAAACGTTTTATGCCATCATCAAAGACCAAGGTCACTTCATCATCTTCTTTCAGGCGCATAACCTGAAACATATGCTTGCTGGTTTCCTTGTCCTCGATGGTGACAGGAGAGACTGCACTCCCCTTGACAAAATACTGCTGCATGCTAGCCTCCAATCACACCTGAAATATCCTTGGTTTTCTTAAAGACACAGGCATTCCATTCCCCTTGAACCATGTGGGTTTCAAGGAAAAATCCAGCTGACTCAGCCGACTCGCGCACCATGTCCCACTTGTCCTTGATAATGCCACTCATGATGAGGTAGCCTTCATCCTTTACCAAGCGATAAGCATCCTCCGTCAGATGAATGAGAATATCCGCCAAGATATTAGCCACGATGACATCTGCTTCAATCTCAACTCCCTTAAGCAAGTCTCCTGCTGCTACATGGATATTTTCCATACCAGTGTTGAGCTCAATATTTTCCTGAGCCACACGAACCGCCACATCATCCAAGTCATAGGCGAAAATCTCCTTGGCACCTAGGAGTGAGCTTGCAATAGAAAGAACCCCTGAACCAGTCCCTACATCTAGCACTGTTTCGCCACCACGAAGAACCTGTTCCAAGGCAAAGAGGCTCATCTTGGTTGTTGGGTGGGTCCCTGTCCCAAAGGCCATACCAGGATCCAGCTTGATAATCTTTTCTCCTGCTGTTGCCTCATAGTCCGTCCATGACGGTACGATGGTCAGGTCATGGGTGATGCGTGCCGGTTCATAATACTTCTTCCAGTTGTCAGCCCAGTCTTCCTCAGCCAAGGCAGTCGTGCCCATCTTGACTTCTCCTAGGTCCATAAAGTCGGTCAATTCTGCCAGACGAGCCTGCAAATCCGCTTCAACTGCTGCTACATCAACCGTTTCAGGGTAGTAGGCGGTCACTACGATTTCTTCCTGTTGCTCCACCTCTGGGAAAATTTCACCGAATCGGTCCACATTTCCCACATAGTCCATGCTGTCTTCAATTGCTACCCCTTGCGCTCCCAGCTCAATCAAGAGATTGGAAACCAACTCCTCTCCCTCACGCTTCACTGTAACTTTTAACTCTTGCCATGTTTCCATTATTAAGATACCAAGCCCGTAAAACACAAAGCCAAAATAGGAAACTCTCTGAAGACGTTTGTGTCTAAGAGAAGTTTATCTTTTTGGCACAGTGTTTAGGGCGGGTTCAGTTTAGAAATGTAACTGAACCATCCTTTCTAATCACTTACTTTTAAATAATCTTTTAATCTCTCTTGCAACTGAGGCACAACTTGACTGGAACTAAGAAATTCCTCAACATTCATCAGCTGATAGCCCTGTCCTTCATCTCCGAAGATGATATTGTCAAATTGTTCTTGTCTTAGCTGACCAACCATAAAGACCGATTTCTTGCCTTTAAAAATTACGCTAGGATAAATCTTGCTCCAAAGCAGACAGTCTTCATCTAAATGAATTCCCAGTTCCTCATAAACTTCACGCCGAGCGCATTCAAAAGGGCTTTCGTCCCCTTCACGGCCACCACCTGGCAACTCCCACATGTTGGGACAAGGGATATCGTCCTTGTCATCACGCAAAATCGTCAGTAGCTTATCCCCACAAAAGAGGGCAATCTTGCAACCTTGGAAATCAGAAATTTCTAGTTCCATCTTCAGTTCCTTCTAACATTTCCTTTTCCAGCTCTGCTAACAAGTTTTCATAATAGCGTTTCTCGTCCCTCAACATTCGACTACTATCCATTTTCTGTCTAGCAATCTTGAGAGCCTTACGAGTTCGATCTACATCTTTCTTCACCTTTAATTGATACCAGGCTTGTATCACTTGAAGATTGGACAGTTTGAGAGACAGAAACGATTTGACCTGTCGAATACTAGCATATTGCTCCGCTTGCTCAAAATCTCCTTCCAACAAGGCGATATGAAGCAGGGATAGTTGGGCAACTGTCTGCATCATCGGAGTAGTTGTCCTCTCAAGTAATGCTTGAAACTGCTGTTTAGCTACTTCTTCCTTCCCTTCCAAAATGGAAACTTCACCTTGCATACCTAATACACCATCCGCAAAACTCCCTCGTGCATCCTCAGGAACTGCTTGAACAAAGTCTTTCAAATCATATTCTTGAGGAGCCAGCAAAGTTTGAGCAGAATGTCTCAATACCAGGTAGGCGTATTTGGTATTTTCAGGGTGTTGTAGTAATTCCCAAATTTTTGCTCCATCGGTGATGTCGACTGGCAAAATGTTATTTAGGAAGAAAGATAAATTAAGAAAAATCCAAGTCCCTGCAAAATACCAGCTTCTTGTCAAAAATCCAAACACTATCGCCAATAATATCAAGCCGAGATGAACCATCAAGCCTCCTGAAAGCATCAGGATGATTCTTTGATCGCTTTCATCCTCTTTTAAACCAATGTATTGAGCACCAACATTTTTCAGAATGGCTGTTCTACTAAGATGAAACCTGCCTGACTTTTTGGTCAAAATAAAATGTCCTAATCCAAAAGCCACCAGCCGATAGCCTGTCAAGTAGCCACAAAAAGCATGACCCAGTTCATGAAGAATAAAGATTAAATACATGCTTAGAAGAGCGAAGGCATAACCAAAAGTAAAGGCTAAAACTGCGGAATACCCCAACTCTGCAAATGCGATTGTTCCACAAGCAAAAGCTAGCATAATAAAGACAACAGCTAGCACATAAACCAAATAAGTCCCAATTTTCTTCATAACACCTCCAACCAACTCCTAGTATCTTGGATAAGGATAAAATTCTCCCTCTTCCAAGCCAACTTTTCCTTCTTCAAAGACTTCTTGATTCCATTCCATAACAAATTCCTCTGCTTCTGGATCTTCCAAAAAGTCCATGAGGGTATCTAGCCCAACCTCAGCAGTATCTTTAAGGAAAAGGGCAAAATAAGCTAAAAATTCACGGGAAAATCCTTTTTTAGGCAGGTAAGGAATAACAGTCAAATAGTCTTCCTCATTGACTGTTGACTTGGCAGGATTGTAGAAAAGGACCGCTTCCTCAAAAAGAATGTCATCTGATGAAACCTCTCCGTCTTCATCCACCATCTCCACACCTGCAGCATTTTGCGCTTCCAATAGAAAACTCACTTCTACCGCATGGTTGCGTTTGTCCCAGCTAATCTCAAAGTCAAAGGGAAAGTTCTTGTCCAACTCTTCCTCTAAAACATCTAAAAATCCGTATGTTGCCATTTTGTCCTCTTTCTATGCGACTCTTTAATCGCCCCGATTGCTCGGAAATATGCTAAAATAGATACTACCATCTTACCACAAAATTATTTTATGTCCTAATTATACCATATTACCTCATTTAAACCCTTGGTATCAGTGATTTTCTTAAAAGTCTGATTTCTTCATTTCTCATAAAAATCAATATAAAAAGCCCGCGAAAGGGCTAATAAATCTATAAAATCAATAGGCGAGTAACTAGCACAAGTGGACGTGCTTTTTTATTGACTATTACCACGATACCACGCTTAATCTTAGGCTTGAACTTTCTTATCTGCAATAGCGTCTGTCAAAGTCTGAGAAAAGTTAAGTCCCATTTCTCGTCCCAACTTATCTGCCCATTTTGGTATGGTCAAAGTCTTTTTAATGGGTTCCTGACTTCCTAGGTATTCTGATACATCAACAGATACCATAGAAATAAAAGATTTATCAAGGTCATAGGTTGACACGAAATCTTCATCATCTTTAAAAGGATCATTATCAATTAAAGACAAGCTATTGATATCTGATGGCTGAGGTAACTCTCCATCACTCTCTATCAAATCTGCAACAGTTATCCCTAGCCACTCCGACCCCATAGCCAAAGCCTCAGAAATCCCCTCTCCTTGTGTAGCTGAGTATTCAAAATCTGGGAAATGGACAAAATAAGTCGCTTCTGTTCCGTCTGTGTCGTCATAATAAAATAAAGCTGGATACGTAACTAACATTTCACTACCTCCATATCAAAAAGCAGGGGCTGAATTTTACAACCCAGCTTGCTTTCTTATCCCTCTTTCAGTGTACTTATTCAGCTCACCATGAAGGATTGTGATAGGTCTTTCCCCTTGCTTCTCGATTTTAATATGGGAGCCTTTACCGCCTCTAGTCTTTATCCAACCATGGGCCGTAAGGAGTTTAACCATCTCTTTTTGTGTCATAGGCATAGCGCTTTTACCTCCTGACAACACCATTATAACACGTGTTACACGTATTGTAAAGGAGTGATACTTATTATTCTATTATACATAAAAACCCTTAGATGTGGTTCTAAGGGAAGCCAATTTATTCATACCTATTTTTCTAATGAGTAGTAAAAACTGCTTCTTTATCGAGCAATTCATCATCTGTATAGTCAATTGTAAAAGTATCTCGATCTAAGACAGATTGAGGCGGAGTTGAATGAATCATAGGAACACTGCGTACTCTATATTTTTTATCTCCAATTTTTACAAACTGATACTCTTCGAAAATCTCTTCAAACCACGTCAACGTCGCCTTACCGTACTCAAGTACAGCCTGCGGCTAGTTTCCTAGTTTGCTCTTTGATTTTCATTGAGTATGATTAACTCTCAAGTATTCAAAATCAGGATTTTCAACAGTTATTACAAGGAGGCGATTTACTACTTCAAAAACATCAATTATTCTATTTTTCATATTTTTTCAACCCATTATTAGAATGAACTTCTTGGTAAGCAAAATCAAGTTTAGATTTAATGTTTTCGTACAAATCTAAAATCTCTTTTGGAGTATCTTCCCGGAAGAAAAGTTTTCTTTTCCCTGAAATAACTTGATCACTAAGAATCCAATGACGAATTTGTTTTGTAAAAATCAAAATTTCCTGACTTGGTAGTTCCATCATTTCCATTGCTTATCACCTCTCTTTTCATTATAGTTCATACAATGACATTCAGCAATATTATTTCTCAAGTCAGCACTTCCACTTCTTTAGGCTCAACTATCCTATTTTGAGCTTTAAAGAAAATCAAATCTCTCATGCTGATACCTCTCCTCATTAAATTAAATAGTAAAAAAGATTCTATCTCACTCCCTGATTATTACAAAACCATTGAAATATCACAACTAATAGGCTAGAATGGATATAGTAGATCAGTCATTCTACTCAAATCCACGCTAGAAAGGACTGCTATGCCAGACAATCTCGCGCTTCGCATGCGCCCTAAAACCATCGACCAGGTCATCGGTCAGGAGCATCTGGTCGGACCTGGAAAAATCATCCGCCGCATGGTGGAAGCCAACCGCCTGTCCTCCATGATTCTATATGGCCCTCCGGGAATCGGCAAAACCAGTATTGCCTCTGCCATCGCTGGAACGACCAAGTATGCCTTTCGAACTTTCAATGCGACAGTTGATAGTAAAAAGCGACTGCAAGAAATCTCGGAAGAAGCTAAATTTTCTGGTGGTCTCGTCCTATTGCTAGACGAAATTCATCGACTAGATAAGACCAAGCAAGACTTCCTCTTGCCTCTCTTGGAAAGTGGACTGGTCATCATGATTGGAGCAACGACTGAAAATCCTTTCTTCTCTGTCACTCCTGCCATTCGTAGCCGTGTTCAAATTTTCGAGTTGGAACCTCTGTCTAACCAAGACGTCAAAGAGGCCCTGCAGATAGCTCTAAGTAACCCTGAACGTGGTTTTGATTTTCCAATAGAACTAGATGAGGATGCGCTGGATTTCATCGCAACCTCTACAAACGGAGACCTTCGCTCTGCCTTTAACTCACTGGACTTGGCTGTTCTCTCTACCCCTGAGAATGACAAGGGCATTCGCCACATCACCTTAGACATCATGGAAAATAGTCTTCAGAGAAGCTACATCACTATGGACAAGGATGGAGACGGTCACTATGATGTTCTATCTGCCCTGCAAAAGTCTATCCGTGGCTCAGATGTGGATGCCAGTCTCCACTATGCTGCCCGCTTGATTGAGGCTGGGGATCTGCCTAGTCTCGCTCGTCGCTTGACTGTTATCGCCTATGAAGATATTGGCTTAGCCAATCCTGAGGCCCAGATTCATACCGTGACTGCTCTGGATGCTGCCCAGAAGATTGGGTTCCCAGAAGCCCGCATTCTCATTGCCAATGTCGTGATTGATTTGGCCCTTTCTCCAAAATCCAACTCAGCCTATGTAGCTATGGATAAGGCACTTGCTGACCTCAAAACATCAGGGCACTTGCCTATTCCGCGACACCTGCGTGATGGGCACTACAGTGGAAGCAAGGAACTTGGCAATGCCCAAGACTATCTCTATCCACACAACTATCCTGGAAATTGGGTCAAGCAAGACTATCTGCCAGAAAAAATTCGTAATCATCACTATTTCCAAGCAGAAGATACTGGTAAATATGAACGGGCCTTGGCTCAAAGAAAGGAAGCTATCGACCGTTTGCGAAAAATCTGAAATCCTTTTCAAAAAATTGCACTTTCCTCTTGATTTTTTTTGAAAAAGTGGTATCATATAAGTATAGAAACGCTGTGGTGTACGACTTCACACTTAAGTGTTGACCGACTATTTTTTGTATTATTAGGGAAACAAAAGTCTTCTAACAGCATGTAGGCCGTCTCACACGGAAACAGCTTCAGTTAGAGCGAGTTGCCCACCTGCTTAATTGCGCGGGTTCAATACAAACCGTGAAGTTTCGGCACCAATACAGCTTTTTTCTTTGCCTCCTTAGCTCAGCTGGCAGAGCAGCGGACTCTTAATCCGTGGGTCACAGGTTCGATCCCTGTAGGGGGCATCTACATACAACAGGAAAAGCCTTGGAACCAAGGTTTTTTTTGCTTAAATAAAATTTTTTTCAAATTCTTTAGAAAACTAGTTTAAATCATAATCCAACACCAATTTTACAAATACCATAAACTAAGCTTATATACCCAAAACACAAAAAGTCCTCTTTCCACTATTTTAGAAAGAGAACTTTTTCTTTAGGAGAAATAACTTTATTTTTAATCGATTCGTGATAGCTCAGCTGGCACTGTTAAGTAATAAGTTGCAGTCAAGCTTGCTTTGCCTTGATTAACAAAAATCTCGATGGAATTTTTATCTAAAATAACATCCAATTCTTTAGCTTCAATATCTACATACCGTCGGCTTGTATCCTGTTCTTCTTCACCTAGAATTTTTTGAACAAGATGGCTACGATCAATGTAAACTTGCTGCGCATTACTGACATAACCAAATTCAAGATAATCTGTATCATTTCCTAAGCGGTAATGACAATCTTTATCTATTTGGATTTGATATTGGCCTTTTTTAACAGGGAATTGTCTTAGTTTGCCATCTTCCAATCTTAGAATTCTAGGTAAAGTCATGGCACATGCCCATTTGTGTTCTTGGTCATGGGTTGGAAGGGTACGCCCCCATGTCTGCATCCAAGCAATCAGGATACGACGATTTTGATCGTCCAACAATGTTTGAGGCGCATAGAAGTCTTGGCCATGATCAATTTCTTGAACTGATTCTGGGATAAAACGTTTTTCTCCCCAATCTACCTTACCCGTGAACAAAACCGATGAGTTGATGTTATGATATGAGTCTCCCTCACGCTGATAACGCATGGGTGACATAATAAGGCAATCTTTCCCCTCTAACTCGAAGTAATCTGGGCATTCCCACATGAAGCCTTGGTGTTCTACCCCTTTTAAAAAGATGGATTCGAACTGCCATTCTACTAGGTTATCGGACCCTAGTAGAACGATACAGCCCACATTATCCTTGTGTTTGGCAGCTACTACGGAGTAATAGCGTCCATCTTTTTCAAAGAGTTTTGGATCACGAAAATCAGCAGCAATCAACTCATCTGGCAAGTCTGCTCCAGTTGCAACTGGATTTTGTTCAATCTTTTCAAAGTGAATCCCGTCGTCTGAAAATGCTATATTTTGCACTTGACGAACACCTGTTTCTTCTTCGATATGCCCAGTATACATGAGCCAGAGGCGATCATCCTTGACAATGGCAGAACCTGAGAAACATCCATTGCGGTCATAATCTTGGTCAGGAGCAAGTGCCACCGGCAAGTGCTCCCAAGTCATCAAGTCCTTACTTTTAGCATGTCCCCAGTGCATAGGCCCCCAAACACTATCATAAGGATAGAATTGATAAAAGAGATGGTATTCTCCACGAAAATAGACAAATCCATTTGGATCATTGATCCAACCAATCTCAGCTGAAAAATGTTCTTCAGGCTTATATTGAGTATTTACGAGATGTTTATTTTCTGCTATAAAACGATTGGCTTTTTCTACTGTGTATTTCTTATCTCCCATAATCAACCTCTAGTTTTTGTTTGCTTGGTATTGGTCGTAGTATTTTTGTTTAATAGCGAGGTAATCTGAAAGTCCGTATTTTTCAAGTTCTTTCTTGTAATCATCCCACTCAGCATCAATATTGCCATTTACAATCCATTCAGCGCGCTTGCGGTAGATATAGTCATTCATATCTGCCTCGATGTGGGCAATCTTATCCAGATCTTCCTGTGTCATAAAGACTCTTGGATAGTTATTGTCATTGCTCATGTAAGGAACATAATATTCTTTGATAAGATCCAAACGCCATTTGGCATCATCTGGCATAGTTGTCACTTTACCATAGTATGAATCTAGGATAGCTAGTGGTCCTCCTACTTCAGTCTTTTGACGAAGTTCTGCTGGTGCAGTTCCGTTTAGTGGTAAGTGTTTGAGGCTGTTAGTTGCTTGGTCAAATTCAAAGATATTTTGTTGCTTGTCATCTCCGTAAGTTCCCCAGTTATTTTGCACAGATTGGAGTGGAGCGTATTGTGCATCAATCCATTTAGCTGTCAATTCTAGGTTTTTGTTTACACTGGTAATAACCATCTTGTCACGTGCAAATCCCATACCGTTTGTACGAGCTACGTGTTTTTGACCACTTGGTCCAGCAAGTACTGGTAAAACATCATAACTTTCGTTACTTCCAGTAACATTATTCTTATCCCATGTAAAGTAAACACCAAATTTCTGATCATGACCTTTAGCAATGTAACTATTCCAATCATGTTCGAAAGCTTCTTTATCAATCAAGCCTTTTTCTTGCAATTGACGGATAAATTTGACACCTTCTTTATAGTTATCGTTATCTGCTGTGAAATCAACTTTGCCATCATTTCCTACTACTAAATGATCATCGTTATCCCCTATACCAAATGCAGCAAATAGGAATTTAAAATCTTCGTTTCCGTTACCACTAATAAATGAAAATGGAATTTCATCAGCCTCTCCATTTCCATTTGGATCCCCGTTTTTGAAAGCTTCTAGGACTTTAATCAAATCATCAGTAGTTTTTGGCATTTCAAGACCAAGTTTCTTAAGCCAATCTTTGTTAATCCAAGCCATATCGTTGACGCTTTGAATAGACTCTTTACCATCTCCAAGCTCTTCAATCCATGGGAATGAGTAAATGTGCCCATCAGGTGCTGTCATCAAGGCCTTGTACTCTGGTTTCTCATCCAAAATTTTCTTAAGATTTGGCATGTATTTATCAATCAAATCTTCAACTGGAATAATAACACCTTTTTTAGCCCAGTTCATCAAGTCCACATCTGAAGCTCCGTCGTTGTGGATAGCATCTGGTAAATCACCACTAGAAATATCCAAGTTACGTTTTTCTGCAAAGTCGGATTGGTAGTTGGTCCAGTCAATATGAACGCCAGTTTCCTTCTCCAAACGTTGCAAAATTAACTTTTCATTTGGGTCTTTAGGAGATAACGGTGAACTGGCTGTCATAAACTTCAATGTTTTCTTTTCTTGAAGCGGGAATGTTACACCTTCCAACTTATAATCTGGACTTGAAGCTGTATTTTTTGAGCCACAGGCTGCAAGTACTGCTAAACTAGCTGTCAACAAAACTGCTGATTTTGAGAATGTTTTGAATTTCATGAGAAAACTCCTTTTATTTTTTCTTTTTTTATCCTTTAAGTGAACCAGCCATAATTCCTTTATCAAAGTATTTTTGGAAGAATGGATACATAACAATCAATGGCAAGCTGGAAATGACAATAGTTGCGTATTTAATCAATTCAGCTAAACGTTTCATTTCATTCATAGCCGCTTGTGCTCCAATCATGTCTTGACCTGGTTGGCTCTGAATGAGAATTTTACGAAGTACTAGTTGCAATGGTTCCAAGTTTGGATCCTTGATATAAATCATTGCATCAAAGTATGAGTTCCACTGGCCGACAAAAGCATAGAGGAAGAGAACAAACATAATTGGTTTTGCAAGAGGAAGCATGATTTTGAAGAAAATCTGTAAATCATTTGCACCATCAATGACCGCTGCTTCAACTAATTCTTCAGGCAATCCTTGGAAATAAGCCCTAGCAAGAATAATATTCCAAACATTGACAGCACCTGGAACAATGATAGCCCATGGAGTATTCAGCATGCCCAAATCTTTTACCAGCAAGTAAGTTGGGACTAAACCACCACCAAAGAACATGGTTACAATCAAGAAGTAGTTAATCCAACGGCGCCCTACCAAGTCTTTCTTAGAAAGAGGATAAGCTGTAAACACAGATAGCAAGACTGTTAAAGCCGCAAAGCCAAAAGAGTATAGTAGAGAATTGATAAAACCTCTTAGAATAGATTGGTCACTGAATACACGCTGGTAACCTTCTACCGTCCAATCGGCTGGATTAAAGCTAATCCCTCTACTAACCAGAACCTTAGGATCCATAAAGGATGCTACGACGATATAAAGTAAAGGAAGTAAGGTTATCAAAACGATAAAGACAATAATGATTTTATTTAAGAGTAAGATACGTCTATCAAATTTTGTATCCATAATCGAATTTTTCATGCTTCCCTCCTTAAATTCCTTCACCATTATTCACGCGTTTAACGATTTGGTTAACCGCGACTAGCAATACTACGTTAATCACTGCATTAAACAAACCAACCGCTGTTGAGTAAGAATAGTCTCCTGATACAAGACCAACTTTATAGACATATGTAGAGATAATTTCAGAAGTTGGCAAGTTCAACGATGTCTGCATCAGGAATGCTTTTTCATATCCGACATTCATGATTCCACCTGCAGCTAAAACAAATTGGATAACCATAATAGGCTTAAGAGCTGGAATATCAATGTGCCAGATTCGTTGGAAGATATTGGCTCCATCCAGTCGTGCTGCTTCTACTAAGGCTGGATCTACATTTACCAACGTTGCCGTGTAGAGCGTTGAAGCCCACCCCATTCCTTGCCAGATACCACTAAAGATGTATAAAGGTCTAAAGAAGTCTGGATTTGTCAAGAAGTCAGCCTTCATTCCAAACATAGAGAGAAAATTGTTAATTGGTCCTCCCACTGAAAAGAAAAGGAAAATCATACCAACGATAACAACGACTGAGATAAAGTTTGGTGCGTATAAAATGAGCTGAATTCGTTTTTTAACTTTTTCACTCAAGAGTTGATTGAGCATAATAGCAAGAATGATTGGTGGTAAAAAGCCAAGCAATAAACCATAGATACTTAATTTTAAAGTATTGGCTAACAAGATACCAAAGTTGGGAGAGGATATGAATTTTGTAAACTCAGAAAAACCAATCCAATCACTCCCTAAAATTCCTTTTAAGGGATTGGAATCTTTAAATGCGATTAAAACCCCGTACATAGGAATGTATTTAAAGATAAAGGTTAAAACTAAACCAGGGACAGTCATCAATAACAAGAGTTTTTGTTTCTTGATTCTTTCCCAAAGAGAAACTTGCTTCGCTTTGCTATTCATAGCAACCTCCTTTTTTGAAACGTTTCATTTTTGGTCGAAAAAGATAACGCTTGGCGCTGTCTATTTGTTTTGTTTTTGAAACGTTTCATTTTTGTTTTAAAAAAATAAATCTTTTTTTATCTGAATTCATTCTAACATTGTTAGCGTTTTCTGTCAAGACTTATTTTCATTTTTTGTTGTTTTTCCTTCAACAAATTTCACTGGTAGGATTGTCTGCAAATTAACAGTCTTTCCATCAATAATATCAAACAAAATCCGAACCGCTTCTTTTGCCATTTCTTCCAATGGTTGTTCAATAGTTGAAAGTAGATAATCTCTATCTCCAGCCATTTTAATTCCATCGTATCCAATAATTTGGACATCATGAGGAATACGTTTACCATTTTTTTCTAGTATATCAATAACATCTAAAGCTGCAAAGTCGTTAATTGTAAAAATTCCATCTATAGAATGATTGTCTTCCAAGAAACTCTCTAGCTTTCCATGATAGTCAGTAACTGTCTCATCCAAATCAAAAATACTAAGAGGTATTTTATGCTCTTGGACATACTTTTCAAAGGAAATTCTACGACGTTTGGTTTCATTAATGGTTGTATTATGTCCGCCCACAAAGGCTAAATGCTGACATCCTTTACTAATTAATTGTTTAGCTGCTTCTCTTCCACCTGCATCATTATCTGATGAAACACAAGGAATGGCAATATCTGAGTATGTGCGGTCAATACTAACAAAGGGAATTCCTGACGTCAAGTAATGTTCAATTGGACTATAGGTAATGGCAACCACTCCATCAACTTTATTATGACGCAACATCTCCAGATAGTCTTGCTCTCTATTTGTACCATTGATAGAACATAAGAGTAATTTGTTATTTCTCTTATAGACTTCATTTTCCACATGCATAGCAAATTCTGAAAAGAAGGGATGCCAGATACTTGGTACAATGATTGCAATCGTTTCTGTTCGATTTTTTTTCATTCCTCTAGCATAGTAATCTGGAATGTAATTCAAAGTTTTAATCGCTTGCTCCACTTTTTTCAAGGTTACTTCTTTAATGCCTTTTTCTTTATTAATCACACGTGAAACTGTTCCAACACTAACTCCTGCTTCTAAAGCAACATCTTTCATGGTAATTGATTTTCTTTGTTCTACCATCTTATCACCTCCTTTCAATATATAGTATCATGCAAACGCTTTTTTAGCAACTATTTCTCAATCATTTTTGTCCAGACCCTTTTTCCCATCATGAATAAAATCACTCCAATCGGCTTTCTAAAATCCCATCAATTTCATATATAGGAATCTACCAACCACAGGAAAAGACTTTGTTTGCTTTCTATCTCCTCTTTTTCATAATATATTTCCGTACAGGTGCTTCAACCATTTGAACGATTTCAAATCCTTCTTTTTGGTAAAGATTCTGAGCTCTTTGATTTGCTTCGAGGACATTTAAAGAAATACTGTCTATATCTTCATTTTCAAAGGCCAAACTAACAAATTTCCTTAAAGCCTGCCTACCTAAGCCCTGCCCCTGTTTCTGGGGGTTGATAAAGAATCTTCCAATATGAAGATTGCTGTCTTCTAGCCTGATTTTCTGGATAAGCCCGACAAACTCGTGTCCATCAAAGATTGAAAAGATTCCTTCCAACTCTTGCAAGACTTGAATTGTCAAGGGAAAAGGAATCATTGTTCCCATCCATTGTTCTTGAAATGATTTGCCTAGGGAGTTGGACCATTGGCATACGAGCTGAGCGTTTTCTGGGCTCACCTTTTCTTCAAAACGAATTGTCATCTTTTCCTCCCCATCTTATCTATGTTTCTCCATTATACTACTTCTCCCATTTTTTACGAATAGATAAGTATGATTGATTTTTATTTTTTTCTTGTTGGGAGCATTCTCGCTTCCTTTCTTGGTTTGGTCATTGACCGCTTTCCAGAGCAATCCATTATCCGACCGGCTAGTCACTGCGATTCCTGTCAGACTCGCTTGCGTCCCTTAGATTTAATTCCGATTCTCTCGCAGGTCTTCAATCGCTTTCGCTGTCGCTACTGCAAGGCTCCTTATCCTGTCTGGTATACCCTTTTGGAACTAGGCTTAGGACTCATATTTCTGCTTTACTCTTGGGGATGGCTCTCCTTGGGACAAGTCATCCTAATCACCGCTGGTTTGACCTTGGGTATCTACGACTTTCGCCATCAGGAATATCCCTTACTGGTCTGGATGACTTTCCACCTAATCCTCATGGCTTCCTCTGGCTGGAATCTGGTCATGATTTTCTTCCTTGTTCTTGGAATTTTGGCTCATTTTATCGATATTCGCATGGGCGCAGGGGATTTTCTCTTTTTAGCTTCTTGTACTCTCGTCTTTAGTGTGACTGAATTACTCATCTTGATTCAGTTTGCTTCTGCAACAGGAATTCTAGCCTTTCTCCTGCAAAAGAAAAAGGAAAGACTTCCTTTCGTGCCTTTCCTCTTGTTCGCTGCTTGTGTGATTATTTTTGGTAAGCTACTGCTTGTTTGATAAAGTCCAATTTTTGCCATATGTCCTTCATGAAATTATTTCACAGTTGAATTATAAATTATTTCTTTTGTACAAAGGAATGATGTTATCAAATCGATCTGTTCTTTTATCTTCTTGATACTGATCAAAAAATTTCATTTCGACTGAAAATATTTCGCTTATAAACTGTAAACGAATACTTTGTTTAGACATTATAGTCGCTAGACTGACTAGATGATTACTCAAAACGACGTCCAGGATACTCTTTACTTTGCTTGGTTTTTTTACAAAAATTTGATCATCCAAAGGTTCAATCATTTTGTAACCTTTTTGCGCAATTTGACGATAAAAGTAAGAATGTTGCTTTGGAGTCAATAATCCTAACTTAAAAGCTCGATACTCTAAAGCCTGTATCGAAACATTCAAATCCGACTTCAATAAAATATAACTATCAGGATTGCTGACACGCTTGCCAACCTTCTCTTCAAATTTGACTAAAAACTCTTCTTTTGGCAATAAAAAACATGATGCAAAATAATTTGCTTCTTGCTCCAAACGATCGCCATCTTCATTCATATCTTTACATTTGTGTAAAAGAATATGTCCTAGCTCATGAGCTAAGTCAAAATTTCGACGTACAGATGATTTATTCGTCCCCAACACAATATAAGGTCTTCCCAATTTTGACCATGCGCTATAAGCATCAGCTTGACCATTAATTAATCGTTCCACGATATAGATGCCTGAACGTTCTAATTTATAAAGCAAATCATGATTATCTTTTGAAATACCTAATTTTTCCCTGGCATAAAGAGCCAATTCCTCAATAGATTCTTCCTTATGATAAGATTCACTCACTACATTACTTAGGTCATGAATTGTAATATTAGGTATAATTACAAAACTTTCAAAATAATCAATCAAACTATCTACCTTATGTAAATACATAGTTTGAATATCTATTGTTTTCCGTGTTGCTAGATCTGCATTTCTAAAGGCAATTACAGAAGAATCAAATCGAATGCTCTCTTCTTCCTGTTCAAAATAAGTTAAATCAACATGAAATTGGTTGGCCAAATGCATTTTGGTTGATAATTTAGGTTTCGTTTCGTTGGACTCAAACTGCCAAATGGCTTGTTCCGTTAAATTAATTCTCTGAGCCAATTCTGCTCTACTTAAACCATTTAACAGCCGTAATTCTTTCAATACCCGACCATTAAACATTTACATACTCCTTACTACTTTTGACCTTCTTGTTTTTCTATTCTTGGAATAATTTCAAAATCTTCTGTTTCCGATAATTCTGAAAAATTAGGAATATTTTGATATTTAGCTTCTTCGAAATGGTACGAACTTGATTGAATATACTCAGACAAATCCTGAATCAAGTGTAACTGACCAGTTCGTGCATCAGGCATAACAACATCTACAGATATAATATTGTTTTCTGAGTCCGCCTCATAAGTTAAAATCATAAATTTTTCGATATTCGAATTTTTGGTAGCTTGTTCAATTTCTTGAATCATTTCATCAGAAACTAACTCCATCTGAATTGGAAAAGAATGACTATCTTCATCATTTTTGTAGGAAGAATGTTGATTAAGATAAAGTGTATTCATCCGAGCATATTCAAATAAGTAGCCACTCTTATTTTTTTGTACCAAAGGAAATTGGCTCGTAAGTCGCTTCTTACCCTTTATAATTAACAATACTTTCCCATATTTTTCTGTATTTGTTTCAAATTCTAAATATCCCCAAGTCTGTCCTGCTAATTGTAATTTATACTCAAACAAATCTGCTGATGCAAATGCATTATCAATATGATTAGGTCGCGTCCATGCATAACCATTCGACACTTTCATTGTCTCTCTTTTTTCTAGACGTTCATCTACATAATCTTTTTGCCCTTTCATCAAAGTATCTACAATTTTTTGTGCCTCAAGCGAATCAAAGAGATCCTGATTCAACATAATTCTTCCTCCTCCGAATACTTTTTAATGAATTATATCATTTTCTTAAAGAAATTACTACAATAATTAGCTTTTTCTTAAAGTTATATATTAGAGTAATTTAGCAAATGATATCTAAAACCAGCTTTTCTCCTGCAAAAGAAAAAGGAAAGACTTCCTTTTGTGCCTTTCCTCTTACTTGCTGCTTGTGTGATTATTTTTGGTAAGCTACTGCTTGTTTGATAAAGTCCTGAATCGGCTCTCCTTGGTGGAGGGCTTTTACAATTTTCGAACCGACAATAACACCATCCGATACCGCATTGAAGCGTTCTACATCAGCTTGACTAGATACGCCAAATCCTGTCAAGACTGGGATATCGGCCACTTGATGAAGTTGTGCCAAGTGCTTGTCCAAATCTGCGCGGTAATTGCCTGATTTCCCTGTCACCCCATTGATGGCAACCGCATAGACGAATCCTTCTGCCCCATCAATCAACTCTTTCTGACGCTCAAGCCCTGTCGTCAAACTAACTAGAGGAATCAAGGCGATGTCTGTATCTGCCAAAAATGGTTCTACAAAGTTGGCATGCTCATGAGGCAGGTCTGGGATAATCAAGCCCTTCACAGCTGTATCAGCCAGATCTTTGACAAAATTCTCCACACCGTACTGAAAGAGGGGGTTGAAGTAGGTCATGATGACCAGTGGAACCTCTGTTTCAATTGTTTTCAAGGTTTCAACCAAAGCCTGGGTAGAGGTCCCGTGGGCTAAACTGCGCAGGCCAGCTTCTTCGATAACAGGTCCATCTGCAACAGGATCTGAAAAGGGAATGCCCACTTCAATTGCAGAGACACCTAAATCTTCTAAAAAGTGAATTGTTTCCCCAAGTCCATCCAAACCTTTCTCATGGTCTCCAGCCATGATATAGGGAACGAAAATTCCTTTTCCAGCTGCTTTTATAGCGTTTAATTTTTCTGTTAGTGTCTTAGGCATGAGCTTCTCCCTTCTTTGCTGCATCTGCTTCCAAGCGGTCCTTGACTTGAACCACATCCTTGTCCCCACGACCTGATAGACAGACAATCATAGACTTGTCTGGTCCAAGTTCTTTGGCCAATTTCACCGCAAAGGCGATAGCATGACTCGATTCCAAGGCTGGGATAATCCCTTCCACACGAGACAAGAGTTGGAATCCTTCCAAGGCTTCTTCGTCTGTTACAGGGACATAGCTGGCACGTTTAATATCGTGGTAGTGAGAATGCTCTGGACCGATACCAGGATAGTCCAAACCTGCTGAGATAGAGAAGGCTTCAAGAATTTGACCATGGGCATCTTGGAGCACATCCATGAGGGAACCGTGAAGGACACCTGGACGACCCTTGGTCAAGGTAGCTGCGTGGTGCTCTGTATCCACACCAAGTCCAGCCGCTTCAGCTCCATACATAGCTACAGACTCATCTTCTACAAAGGGATGGAAGAGCCCAATAGCATTAGATCCACCACCAACACAGGCTACTAGGGCATCGGGCAGATTTTGACCTGTCATATCGCGATACTGTTGTTTAGCTTCGCGACCGATGACACTTTGGAAGTCACGAACGATTTCTGGAAATGGATGAGGCCCCAAGGCAGAACCAAGGATATAGTGGGTATCGTCGATATTAGCCACCCATGAACGAAGGGCTGCATTGACCGCATCCTTGAGCACGCGCGAACCATCTGTTACAGCCTCGACCTTGGCTCCCAAAAGCTCCATGCGGAAGACATTGAGGGCTTGGCGTTTGACATCTTCCTCACCCATGTAGATGGTACATTCCATGTTAAAGAGGGCCGCAGCAGTTGCAGTTGCCACACCGTGCTGACCAGCACCCGTTTCTGCGATAATTTTCTTTTTACCCATGCGTTTGGCAAGCCAAACTTGTCCTAAGGCATTGTTAATCTTGTGGGCTCCTGTATGGTTAAGGTCTTCCCGTTTGAGATAAATCTTGGCTCCGCCGATATGCTGGGTCAAGTTTTTTGCGTAATAAAGAGGAGTTTCACGTCCTACGTACTGGCGCAAAAGCTGGTTTAATTCCTCTTGGAAACTTGGGTCTGCCTGACTTTCACGGTAGGCCTTCTCCAACTCCAAAACTGCTGTCATCAATATTTCTGGGACAAAACGTCCGCCGAATTTTCCGTAAAATCCATCTTTATTTGGTTCCTGATATGCCATGCTTTACCCTCTCTATAAATCTTCTAATCTTTTCATGATCTTTTTGTCCATCTGTCTCCACTCCGCTTGATACATCTACTGCATAGGGAGTAAAGTGTTGAATTGCTTTTACTACATTGTCTTCATTAAGCCCACCTGCGATAAAGAAAGACTGAGTTAATCCAGTCGTATCCAGTTGAGCCCAGTCAAAGGTCTGGCCACTTCCTGCCACAGGGGCATCAAAGAGTAGATAATCTGCCTGAGAATTGGGGACATGCCCATTTCCATCTACCTGCACAGCCTGAATACTGGCACAAGGCAAATTCTCAAATAAATCATCTGCCACCTGACCGTGAACTTGAACCAAGTCCAAGCCAACTTTGTCAATCGCTTCTAGCAGTTCTGCCCGACTTGGTGAAACAAATACACCAACCTTTTTCACATCCGCAGGAATAAGCTTTGCCAGCACAGCTGCCTCTTCTAAAGTCACCTGTCTTTTACTAGGTGCAAAGACAAAACCGATATAATCGGCTCCTGCTGAAACGGCTGTTTCCACCGCTTCTTTGGTCGATAGTCCACAAATTTTAACCTTTGTCAATCTGCAACTCCTTGGTTCTCTGGGCTACATCTTCTGCCTGCATGAGAGCTGTCCCTACTAAAATTCCGTTAAAGTATGGCGCTAGTCGTTCCGCATCCTGCCCTGTGAAAATAGCAGATTCAGAAATGTAATAACGTCCTTCCTTAAAGTGTTGGGACAAGTCTACACTGGTCTGCAAGTCGACTTCAAAGGTAGTCAAATTGCGATTATTGACCCCGATAATCTGGGCACCAAGTCTGTGAGCCACTTCTAGTTCAGCTAGATTGTGGGTTTCCACTAAGACTTCCAGACCAAGTTCCGTCGCGTAGTCATAAAGTTCCTTAAGACGTTCTTCTGACAAGGCTGCCACAATGAGCAAGATGACTGTCGCACCTGCATTGCGAGCGCGGATGATTTGCTTTTCATCGATGATAAAGTCCTTGTTGAGCGTCGGAATGTTTACCTGACTGGAAATCTCCCTTAGATAATCCAAATGACCTTTAAAGAAAACCTCATCTGTCAAAACAGAAATCATAACTGCACCATTTGCTTCATAAGTCTGGGCCTGTTGCACAATATCCACATCGAGATTGATATCTCCCAAACTAGGGCTAGCTTTCTTGACCTCAGCGATTACCTGCAAGCGGTCCTGATGATTCTTCAAAAATTCTGCCAAGCGATAGGTCTGGCGCAGAGGCTGGATTTGCTCCAGCTTCATCTGCTCCACCTCACGCGCCTTCTGCTCTAAGATTCGTGCTAAAAATTCCTGACTCATTTTTGGTACTCCTGTAACAGTCTGAGTTTTTCAAGGGCCTTGCCTCTAGCAATCACTTGACGGGCCAAGGCAACTCCTTCCTTGATGCTATCAATCTTACCATTAGCATAGAAACCAAGACCAGCATTCAAGACTGTCGTTTCCAAGAATGGACTTGCTTCGTTTTTCAGAACGCTGAGCAAAATTTCTGCATTTTCCTGAGCATTCCCACCACGAATATCTTCCATAGCATAGCCTTCCATTCCCAAATCCTCTGGAGTAAAGCTTGACAAACTGATTTCGCCATTTTCAAGAAGTGCAATCTTGGTTGTTCCGTTCAAGCCAGCTTCATCCAACCCTTCTGGTCCAGCAACCACGATGGCACGTTTGCGACCCATATTTTTCAAAACCTGAGCTGTACTTTCTAGGAGTTCTGGACGACTAATTCCAAGAAGCTGTGTTTCTAAAGCCATTGGATGAATCAGTGGACCAGTCAAATTCATAATCGTTGGAATTCCCAATTCCAAACGAGCTGGCATGATGTATTTCATAGCTGGGTGCATATTTTTAGCGAAGAGAAAGACGATTCCAGTTTTATCAAAGACCTTACCTAGTTCAGCTGGTTTGAGGTCAAGATTGATTCCCAAGGCTTCGAGGACATCTGCGGAGCCAGATTTAGAAGAAATCGAGCGGTTACCATGCTTGGCCATGTGAATACCGCCACCAGCCAAGACAAAGGCTGCAGTTGTGGAAATATTAAAACTGAAAGACTTGTCCCCACCTGTACCACAGTTGTCCATGGCATCATGAATCTCAGTTGGAATATGCTGGGCATGTCCTCTCATGACTTGGGCAATGGCTGTGCGTTCTTCAGGTGTTTCCCCCTTCATCTTAAGAGCTAAGAGGAGAGAAGCAATCTGCGCTTCAGTTACACGCCCAGTTACGATACGCTCAATGACATCCATCATTTCCACACCTGATAAATTTTCAAATTTTGCTAGTTTTTCAATAATCTCTTTCATCCTAGTTTCCTCACTTTACAACCTTCTCGATAAAATTCCGAATAGAAGACAAGCCGTCTGGCGTTCCAATGCTCTCTGGATGGTACTGGAAGCCATAAATCGGTAGGTTTTTATGTTGAATCCCCATGATGGCTTGGTCATCAGTCGAACGAGCTGTCACTTCAAAGTCTTCTGGCATTTCCTCAATCAAAATACTGTGATAACGCATGACCGCACGGCCATCCTCAATACCTTGATACAAAACAGATGGCGCTTCAAAGTTGATATTGCTCTGTTTCCCATGCATGACTTTTGGAGCCAAACCTAGCTTACCACCAAAGACTTCTGCAATGGCTTGGTGACCCAAACAAATCCCTAGAATCGGCTTCTTGCCTGCAAAATCACAAATCATGTCTTCCATCTTTCCAGCATCAACTGGCCAACCAGGACCAGGAGAAAAGACCAGACCATCTGCTTTTTCAGCTTCTTCATACAGCTTGGAATCATCATTTCTCAGAACCTGAACTTCTGCAAAATTCCCAATGTATTGGGCCAAGTTATAGGTAAAAGAATCATAGTTGTCAATCAATAAAATCATGGTCTTAGTTCTCCAATTCTAGTCATAGATTTTGCTTTGTTAATGGTTTCTTGGTATTCGTTTTGGGCGATAGAGTCGTAGACAATCCCTGCCCCAGCCTGCACATAGGCTCTTTGATTTTTGAGAATCATGGTTCGGATGGCAATGGCCAAATCCATATCACCCGTCGCAGACAAGTAGCCGATTGCTCCCGCGTATACGCCCCGTTTTTCTGTTTCCAGTTCATAGATGCGTCTCATAGCTCGAATCTTTGGTGCTCCAGAAACTGTTCCAGCAGGAAGTGTTGATTTCAAGGCATCCATAGCAGTGAGTTCTGGAAGCAAACGTCCCTTGACCACGCTGGTCAAATGCATAACATAGCGGAAGAGCTCCACCTTCATATACTTAGTAACTTGGACACTGGCCGTTTCAGAGATGCGGCCAATATCGTTACGCCCCAAGTCTACCAACATTCGATGTTCTGCTGTTTCCTTCTCATCAGAGAGGAGGTCAGTCGCCAAGGTCTTGTCTTCTTCATCCGTAGCCCCTCTTGGTCGCGTCCCTGCAATCGGATTGGTTGTCACGATGCCATTTTTGACAGAAACTAAACTTTCTGGACTAGCTCCGATGATTTGATAATCCCCAAAATCATAGAAATAAAGGTAATTAGAAGGATTAGTCACGCGGAGATTTCTGTAGAAGTCAAATGGATTTCCAGTAACTTCTGCTGAGAAACGCTGGCTGAGTACACATTGGAACATATCTCCGTTACGAATCAAGTCACGAGCTGTTTCTACCATTCCCTCAAACTTATGTGGAGCGATATGCGGTTTGAAGTCTAACGGAGATAGATCCAAGTCTTCAAATTCATTTGGAGCAGGAATGCGTAATTCCTCAAGCACTTGGTTCAAGGATTTTTCCAAGGCCTCTTGACTGCGCTCACTATAGAGAGCATCCTCGATGACATGAATTTTTTCCTTCTTGTGGTCAAAGACAATGTAACTCTCATAGACGAAGAAATGCATGTCTGGCGTTCCAATTGTATCTTCAGGAATTTGACCAATTTCTTCATAAAGCGAAATCATATCGTAACCAACAAAACCAATAGCTCCACCACCAAAAGGGAGCTCTGAATGGTGCTGGCTCTTATGAGTCACTTCATAAAGGAAATCCAAGGGATCCTGATCAATCATTTTCCCATTTTGGTAAAGAACTCCATTTTCAAACTTAATCTCAAAAACAGGATTATAGGCTAAGATAGAAAAACGAGCTGTTTCCTTGTCTCTCGGAATACTCTCTAAGATAACCTTGTGTTGTCCCTTTAAGCGCATATAAGCTAAGATTGGTGATAAGACATCTCCATGAATGATTCGTTCCATTGTAATTTCCCTTTCAGTTCTACTTCTAGTCCGTGGCGACTGTATGAAAAATCCCCACGCAAAATAACTTGCGTGAGGACGAAATTCGCGGTGCCACCTCAATTATAGGATTTCTCCTATCTCTCATTCCTGTCTTAGAAAGATTCTGTAACAGGCTGTGCGATAAAGGGCACTCCCTTGAGAATGATGTTTTCTTCTCTCGTTTCAGATGGACCCAACCTTACAGTTTTCTCTGCTTGTTTTCAGCAACCACAAGCTCTCTGTGAGAGAAAGGACTGTAATTTTTCCATCTTTTATTTTTTAGCTTCTAGGTAGTCTGCAATCGCAGCTACGTCCTTGTCTCCACGACCAGAGACATTGATGAAGAGATGTTCATCTCGGTACACCTTTATACTCTTCGAAAATCTCTTCAAACCGCGTCAACTTCACCTTGCCGTAGGTATGGTTACTGACTTCGT
>NZ_VMML01000110.1:0-1369 GCF_013277175.1 Streptococcus sp. 3167
AAGCGTTGAGAAAACAACCAATTTTTACGTCCCATAACCAATGATTTAATGGCGCGTTCAGCTAGATTATTGGAAAGGACCAGATGCCCGTCTTTCAAAATGGCCTTAAAGGTTTCTTCATACTTGAGACTGTATTCAATTGCCCTTCCTAGTTTTGAACCAGGTAAAACTGACTGACGCCGACACCAAGCAAAGAAGTCTTCCATTAGGGGTTGGAGCTCTTCTTGACGTTTCTGTAGTCGTTCATCAGCTGGCAAAACTTCCCAGTCTCTTTCCAAGGCAAATAACTGGTCACAATAAGCTAAACCTTTAGCTCCTAAGGATGAGTTATCTGCTTGCTTGGGGGTGGATTCAAAAAACTTCCTTCTCACATGCGCCCAACATCCAACAAGTTCAGCTTCTTCCAGTTGACGATAAGCTTCTAGCGGTTCGCAGTTTACCAAGCTTAGCGTCGCCTTGCTCCTAAACCTTGGACTGCTATCGCATAGGCAGAACTAGAGGACTAAAGTCCTAAGTTACTGCCGCAACATATCACAATGCACATATCCAGAATAATCTCCTAGGAATTCTTGTACTACTGAACCACTTCGACGCTGATCATGGTGGTACAGCGTGATTCCTTGCTTCTCAGCTTTCCCAGACAAAAAAGTCCAATAGTAGGTCAGATGGCTATCACTCTCTAGCACCCTATAAGAAGTTTCATCCGCATGAAGTAAGGGCTGAGTCAATAGTCTCTCTCGCAAGAGGTTATAGAGGGGCTCCAAATAGTATTGACTCGCCTTGATATGCCAATTAGAGATTTCCTTACGTGTGATTGGTAAACCCATCCTAGCCCAATCTTCTTCTTGGCGATAATTGGGGACCTTCAGATTAAACTTCTGATGGATGGTGTGAGCGATAATAGAAGCTGAGCCAAGGCTATGCGCCAAAGGGGCTTTAGGAATAGGAGCTTTCACAATTTTATCACTCGGATTTTTCTCACTGCATGCTTGGCATTTGTAAGAGTGTTGGATATGATCTATGCGTTTTAATTGCGCAGGAATAAAGACTAATTCTTGGCCTTGAAGACTCGCTCCAATCTCTTTTAGCTCTCCCTGACAGTCAGGGCAAATGCAATCCTCTAAGCGATGATGGAGTTCTTCTGAATCGAATTGGGCTAGAAGAGCTTGACGTTTCCCTTTAGCTTTCTTACGTTTATAGGTGATTTCTTCTCTTTCAACTGGGAACATCTCCATCTTCATCAGATGAAGCTTCCTCCTCAAAAAGGCTGACTTGTCCAGATGGACAAACACTTTTCTCAGAGGATTTTCCATAGAGCTTTTGCGTTAGATAAGCCACTTGTTCACGAAGAAGGGCAAGTTCATTGGTG
>NZ_VMML01000111.1:0-4619 GCF_013277175.1 Streptococcus sp. 3167
TTTGAAGTGACCTTCATCTGCTTTAAAGCTGCCCATACTGAAGGGACAGCACAATCAAAATGTGCCGCAATTTCCCGTAAAAAAGCATCTGGATAAGCCTCTACAAAGGATTTCAATTCCTCTAAAGGAATCTTTCGGTTTTTGACGACTCGCTTTTTCCTCTCTAAGTGTCCTTGTTCACGTAAGTTCTTTTCCCACGTGAAGAGAGTTCTGACGCCAACATCAAAAACCTTGGCTGCCTCGACATGGCTGTGCCCCTCTTTGATGTAATCTAATGCTCGCTGTTTAAAATCTGTACTATATGCCATAGCTTTATTATAACATGCTTGTTTGAAACTAAGCAACTATATCACCAGTTTTAGATGGCTTTAACAGTGAAATTATCTCCTATTTGCCGAACTTAGTACAAATGAAAGCTATGCTAGAACAAGCCTTTACAGAGAACCATTACGAAAATACAATTCTCCATAGTGACCAAGGATGGCAATACCAACACGATTTCTATCGTCATTTTTTAAAGAATAAGGGAATCTAACCATCTATGTCACGTAAGGGTAACAGCCCAGACAATGGTATGATGGAGTCCTTCTTTGGGATTCTGAAATCGGAAATGTTTTACGGTTATGAGAAGTCGTTTCAATCGCTTAATCAATTGGAACAAGCTATTGTAGACTATATTAATTACTGCAACAATAAACGAATTAAGGTAAAACTAAAAGGACTTAGCCCTGTGCAATACAGAACTAAATCCTTTGCTTAAATTAATTGTCTAACTTTTTGGGGTCAGTACATCAGTACATACACATAAAGGCGTTTTTGTTTGGGAATTACGTGATCTTGATGATATAATATAGTGAAATAAAATAAAAATAGGACAAATCAATCAGGACAATCAAATCAATTTCTAGTAATATTTTAGAAATCCAGATGTACTATTCTAGTTTCAATCTACTATATTTTGGCCCCCTCAATTTAAGGAAGGGAGGTGTTACATATGCTAGAAACTTTACTCACAGTGTTTCTAGCTCTGTTACTTATTAACGTGTTATCTGAGCTTTTCAAGTTATGGCTTAAGAAACGTAAGAAGTAATGGTTAACCCTTTAAGAGGGTAGCAAAAAAAACCATCGGTGGCACGGTGGGGCTTTTTAGTTACATATGCTGTAACTTTACTCACATTGTAAGTTCATTCTAACACAACCCCTCCGATATTTCAAGCTTTTGTTTTGATATGTCCTCAGAGGTCATTTCGCAATCTTATAACACTGAAGCCTGTGGTTTGAGTCCGCTTTACTGAAATTAGCCCACGCTCTACTAGCCTCCATTCTACAGCAAAGAAATCAACTCTTTTCTAGGGGATTTCCGCCCTCATTTTGCTCTTTTGTGCTAAAATAGATTTATAAATTGAAAATAAGGAATGTTTATGAAATCAGGTAATGGTTTTTGCAAAGGCTGTCTCTATTTTTGGGGCTTCTTGTTCTTACTGGGCCTTTTGGTTCAATATGCTCTCCCACTTGCGGCTTGTGTCCTGCTAGGCTATGGTGGTTATCGTCTCTATAAACGTTGGCGCTATCCTCTTTTGCAGGATCGTTCTCTCGACGATTGGATTGAGCTTTTAAAAGCTCGTATTCGTCAGGCGGACAAGGATATTCAGCAATTGGAGGGAACTTTAGTAGAAAAAGGTTCAGATTCCTATAAGAGTCTGGCCAATCAAGTATTGATCGAACTGAGGGAAATCCATCAGGAGGCGGATTGTCTCAAGTCCTATATCGATGCTGATATCTACAACCGTATTGACAAAAAGGTTCGTACAGTAAGGGCAAACATCGATGTTCAGCTAGAACGTTTGGATAGAGAAAGTCAGGTAGAACTTGAAAATGCGGAGCCAGAGGAACTAGCTCCAGAATTGTCTCAGACCTTGGATAATATTGCCGTTGACCATCAGGCTATTTTAGACAAGATTGCCACCTCTGCCGAGGGGGATAAGGAAGAATTGACGGCCATTCATAGTTTGAAGATGGAGAAATTCAAAACGATTTTAGAAGGCTATTTAAAGATTAAGGCCAATCCTAAAAACTATAATCGAGCAGAAGAACGTTTACAGCAAGCTAAATCAGCTATCGAACAATTTGACCTTGAGCTGGACCAGGTGTTGAGAGAACTCAATGAAACAGATATGCGTGATTTTGATATTAGTTTGCGTATCCTAGAAAAAGATCGTAAAGAATAGGTTAGAAACAAAGGAGTAACCATGACAGAATTTAATTTTGATATTGACCAGATTGCCAATAATACGGTAGCTAAGGTGGATAAGACAACCCAAATCATCGAGACCAATACTGGCTCGGACAAGACCTTGACCTTCCTTGAGAAGCTGAGCCCTGAGCAACAAGAAGGGATTAAGGCGCACGTGCCCCAGTTGGTAGACCAGTTTGTCACCAATCAAAATGCTCTTTTGGATTTTGGCCAATCTGCTGTAGAAGGTGTGAACAATACGGTCAACCGTATCTTGTCAGAACAAAAGAAACTGCAGATTCCCCAAGTGGATGATCTTCTCAAGAATACCAACCGTGAGTTGCAAGGCTTTGTAGTCAAATACAAGAACGCTGAAATTGCTGAGTTAGAAGAAAAGCCAAACTTTTTGCAACGATTGTTTAACAAGAGCAAGAATACCCTACAGGAATTTTACTTTGACTCAAAAACAGTAGAGCAAAAGCTCGATGGCATGGCTGCCGCAGTGGTCAAGCAAGAAGATGTGCTAGCTCGAAATATCGTCTCTGCTGAGATGTTGATTGAGGACAATACCAAATCCATTGAAAATCTAGTGGGAGTGATTTCCTTTATCGAAGCCAGCCAGACAGAAGCTGGCAAGCGCGCTGCAGAACTGAAAGCTCAAGCTGACCAACTCGATACAAGTACGGTAGAATACCAAACCAAGTCACAAGAATTGGCCCGCATGGCTGAAGTGGTCAATACCCTTGAACAACAACATACTGAGTATGTCAGCCGTCTCTATGTTGCCTGGGCAACAACACCTCAGATGCGAAATCTTGTGAAGGTGTCATCTGATATGCGCCAAAAATTGGGAATGCTTCGTCGTAATACGATTCCGACAATGAAACTTTCCATTGCCCAACTGGGTATTTTGCAACAATCCATGAAATCAGGTGTCGTGGCAGATGCCATTGTCAATGCCAATAATGCTGCCCTTCAGATGCTAGCTGAGACCAGCAAGGAAGTGATTCCGCAGATGGAAAGAATTGCCCAAAGCCCGACAGTCGCTGTTGAGTCTGTTACCAAATTGGCTGAAAGTCTGGTCGCTCAAAACCAAGGTATCGTCGCAGCTATTGAATTGGGACGCCAGAAACGTGCCCAACTAGAAACAACCATCGTCAAGTCCGCAGAAATGATCAACGATTCTGTCAAACTACGCGATGAGAAAATCGTCCAAGCCCTTCTCGACCAAGGCAAGGCTGCTCAGAAAGAAGTACAAGAATAATACACAAGGATGCTGGGAAAAACTCAATTTCAGGAGAAAATGAAGTAAATCTTTCTACAATAAAACACATAATATCAAGGTTGTATAATTCTTGATATTATGCGTTTTTTTGATTTCAAAGACTTTTTCTCCAGACTCTTGTGATTCTATATTTACCTTTTCTATTCTTTTTGCTTTTATGATAAGGCAGGTTATTTGAATTTTTTTTTAATTCATTAAGTACCGCTCTATTAGATTTTTTATCATCTTTTAATTCGAATTCTTTAGATTTATAAATCAAATAGTCTGAAAAATCTGGAAATAAGGCATTTGTTTCATAATTGTATTCTTTTAACTTTCGTAAAAGTTCTCTTTGAATTAATTCATAGTAGTCGCCAGAAATTCTTTCCTCTTGATTATTTTTATCAGAACCTGATTTGACAGACTTTCCTTCTAAAAATTTAATTACTCCGTCTAAATTTTTAGAAGATAGATCATCTTCTGGCTTAGTATGATTAGAGCTTTGCTGATTTTTTAAAGACTTAATAGAGGCCTCTATATTAAATTTGATATTTAGAATAATTCTATCGATAGGTTTATAATTTTCTAATTCTATTTCATTTTTTTTAAAATTTATAAATTTAATAAGTTTATCAAAATTTATAAAAGCACCTTTTTGTGCCCGTATTCTCTTATTTGTAATTTTCTTATGAACTAAAGAAATTATTCCATTCTCACTATCATTGCTGGAGTCAATTTTATAGAACTCTAACTGAGGATTTTTTATTTTCCCAAAACCTAACATAAACAACATGGCTATGAATGGATTTTCGGAAATATCTAGTAGACTTGTTGGCAAACCATAATGTTGTAAGATAGCTAATTCATCAGCTCGGATATCTAACATTTCTTGATTTAAAGGGACATATTTAACTTCATCAGGAAATTCTCTAGAGATATTTAGATAAAGAGATTCAAAAGTGTTACAGTATTTATTTCCTTCACTATTTTGTAAATTTCTAAATATCCCTGGTACTGTTTCCCAATCCTCTCTTTGTCCCCTATAGTAATTATAGCCTTGTCTTTGAAACGATGTAATCATTTCTTTTATTAAGTAAAATAAACGCCAAATTTCAAGTTCAA
>NZ_VMML01000112.1:0-6458 GCF_013277175.1 Streptococcus sp. 3167
GTTATTGGGCGGTTACGTTTATCTTAATTATATATACTCTTAAAACCCAAGGGGTAAAAATCCCCCCTTACAATCCTACCATTTCATCAAGCCAGCTAGAGAAATTGTCTTCCTTTGTATCTTCCTCATTCCATTCAAAATCTTCCAAGTATGTTCTATTAGTGATTAGTTTGACACGTTTGTTTTGGTATTGGGGATCTAAATAGAATAGGGGGTCTCTTCACTATACAAGTTAGCGAGGACCCGAACTCTTTTCCTATACTCTACTCGTTTTATTGGACCACTTTTTGAGACAATTCTAGTGTATATGTTTTATACAATTGATGGCAAGTTTGATTCTCTCCTATTTTAATCAAGGAAACACAAGGTAAGACAAGTCCTGACCAGATAGACTCTAGTATTTCCTCACGATTTGAATGTTCTTCTAACTTGGCAACAATCTGAGGAGCCATCTTATAGTAGGATTCAATTTCCTCCTGACCACCATCTTTAAAAGCTAGATAAGAATCCCTGAATTTTCGCAAAGTCATCAATTCATCACAGTCATCTGCCAATCCCTTGTAAGTTACAGCTGCTTCTGTCAAATAACAACCTCTTTGTTCAATCTGATAGTAAGCATCTGGTTCACCAAAAAATCCAGTTCTAGAGTGCACATATCTCTCTGCATCACTCCTACGTTGAAAAACAGCTACTTCTCTTCCCTTACGATATACAATAAATTCCATTTCTTTTACCTCCCTATCTTACAATATTTAATAATTCCTCATAACTTGAAACCACATCATAGATGTGCTGATCATTAATCAATCCAGCTTGAGCTAACGCTTTAAAATGAGCACGCGCACAGGAAATTTTTGCTTGCTCAGCTTGTTTTAATTGAAGACTAGACATAGAGCCTTTTGTTTCTGCAACAAAATAGATATGCTTGACACTACCTTCACGGAAGGCGATTGCCCAGTCAGGGTTATAGTTTCCAAGTGGAGTCGCAATACTGAACTTCCCTGGTAACTTCACATAAACACGAACATCCTCGTATTGTTCCAAAGATTCTTTAAACGTCTTCTCCGTATTTGAATCAACTTTTACAAAATTGTAAATCCCTTTTTTGGATTCAAGTAAGTGATCATCTGATCTGTTAGCAGTTTCAGGATTGTCATAAAACAAGTCCATATCATACTCTTCATTTAACACATTATACTGAATATGCTTGATAATTTGACTTGCTTTTTGTTCATTAATAAGCTTTGAAACCTTAAAAATAAACTCTTCTGGATTTTGTTTAAACTTGTCAAATTGGTAGACATAGATTTTACTTAATATTTCCGCAACCAATTTACGAGTTAAACCAGTCTGCTCAGCAATCTCCCCTAGCAAATCATATTTGGTCATAATCTGCGAATCCGTTAGATATTCTTGTTGGCGATCATTTTCAGCTACCGTAAAGTTCAGTCCCTCTTCTTTACTCATATCTGCTGCACTTGCTTGAGTTATTTGGAAACTTGGTTTGCTAACGACTAATTTCTCATTGATATAGTCAACCGAATGTTTTACCAATTCCGCATCATCAAATTCTACTTGATAGCTGGTCTTTCGATTGATTTGCTTCCAGAGATTTAAGAATTCTTTTCGAGCAATATTTTCTTGATTGACCTCATTTGAGAACTGAATGACTGAATGATTGGCATTTTCAATTTCATACTGTCCAGCATGATAAACGCTCTCCAATATCTCTACCAGCTTATCCTCATAACCTGCTAGTGTTTCAGACAGTTGTAACTGATGATTTTCTTTTGTAGTAAAATATTCTGCAGTCAATTGCCCTTCACGGTCTATATAGCCTTGTCGAATCAAATCAAAATGAATCGAATCTGCTTGTTCCTTGGTAATTCGTATTGTTTGACCTTCTTGATTGGTTAGAACTTTATTCGTAAAGAGAGTAACATCCACTTTTACAGGACGTTCTGCTAAGAGTTCTTTGATTTCTTCTTGTAGACTTCGAGCAAATTGATCATAACTTTCATTTGCAATTACTGTCAGTTTATTGATTTCATGAACATCATTTCCTAAGAGTTCAAAATCCTGACGAATTCCGTTTTGGTCAACTGCTAAACGCATACCACGACCGATTTCTTGACGTTTTCGAGTCTCTGCTGAAGATTGCTTCAGCGTACAGATTTGAAAGACATTAGGATTATCCCATCCCTCTTTTAGAGCTGAGTGAGAAAAGAGGAAACGAACTGGCTCTTCAAAGCTCAATAAACGCTCCTTGTCCTTCATAATCAAGTCATAGGCATCAATGTCATTTGAAAGATTATTTTTCTTTTCACTGGCAGATTTATAGTCCACAAAAATGGTCTTATCTGACTTCTTCACTTTATCTACCGAAAAGTAACCGGCATGAACTGAATTTCCCTCAAGATTAGCCTCCAAATATCGACGATAAGGAGTTGGTTCCTGTGTTTGGATAAACTGGTTTACTTGATTTCGATATTCTTCTTCAAAAATCTGAGCATATTCACCATTATAGGCATCATTATGTTCATCATATTGCTTATACTTAGCCACTTCATCGATGAAAAATAGGGATAATACTTTAATTCTTCGATTGTACAGTTTACTTTCCTTTTCGATATGACTTTTTATAGTCTCTCGGATTTGAATTCTTCTGATGCTCGACTCATCCACTTCCCCTATCACTTCACCGACATGAAGTTCTTGCGTCACACCAACTTGAAGTTTGTTCTCTCTTGCATCAAAGTGACTAAGGGTCATTCCTTTATAAGCAGATAAATTCCCTGATTCAGCGTACAAATCAAAGGGTTCTTCCACCACCTTCAATTTCCTCTTAACACCTGACTGCGTTTTTACTTCAAACTCAACTTTTGCTTTGGGTGCTCCTGTTTTTTGTGGAATGATTTCTTGTAGATATAGATATCCTTGTGTCCCAGTCGTCCCAGTTTGCTCAATAGCCTTAACTGCAATCTTCTTCACTAATTTTTGATTGTAAGCATCCATGGCATCCAATCTATAAACCATATCATGTTTTTCTTTATGGGTAGCCGAATAACGTAGCGTAAACAATGGCTTGAAATCTTTTAGTCTTTCCTTGGTTTGTTTCCCTTCAACAGACTGAGGTTCATCAATAATCATAATCGGATTCATAGCTGCCAAGACGTCAATTGGACGACGCCAACGGAAACTTTCCTGTTCAGAATGAATCCGTCTCGCATCTTTCCCTTTCGCATTAAAGGCTTGAGAGTTGATGACCATGATTTGAAGGTCTGACGAATTGGCAAAACTATCCAAATCACCTAAACGTGAGGAATCATAAACAAAATAGCGTGGTTGCTTCCCATACTCCATCTGAAAGTGGCTTGACATAATATGAAGAGACTTGAGAACTCCTTCACGAATAGCAACACTTGGAACGACAATGACAAATTTAAGCCAGCCATACCGTTTATTCAACTCCATAATTGTACGGATATAAGTGTAGGTCTTCCCTGTTCCCGTCTCCATCTCTATTGAAAAATTATAAGCTTCTCTTCCAGCAATCATATCAATAGAAAGACTATCAGAAGGGCGTAAACCATAGCGAGTTTGCATGGCATGAACATTTTCTCGTACACTTGCTTGACTCAATTGAATCGGTGCATTTCGATAAGCATCTAAAACCAAATCTACCTCATCTGACTTGAGACGACCTGGATCCGCCATATACTGAACTCCAGTATGTTTGGCTTGCCCTTGAAATAAATCTGCAATGGCACTCACCGCATCCAACTGAAATTGTTGTTTTTTAAATTGTAGTTTCATAATTTATTTTCTTCTTTAGAATTTATTACTTTTAAGATAAAACCAAATACCAGATAAGAACTAATGGAATCAATAAATATTGAAACCAAATAATGATTTTATTCCAACTAAAATCATATCTCTTGATAAATTGCTCAATATAAATAAAGGCATTTTTCAGCCAACACTTTTTCTTATCATCTTCACTTGTCTCATCTGTTACTTTAGATTCCTTGTCAGATTGCGAATTGCCTTGACCATATTTTTTCTTCTGATACTTTTTAGCACACTTATGATCATAATCTGAATGATTTTCATTTCCTCGTAAACTAATTTGATACCTTGACATTATCTGTTGGTATTTTTTAATTTTTTCATCATCACTAAGTGATCTTTGGAAAATAATTGATTTTAATTCAAGTAAAAAGTCTTCTAATTCCAACTGATGATAATGTAGTTTCAGAGCTCTCTCATTATAATTCAACTTAGCAACAAAATTCTGGACAAGCAAAGAATATATGGAAAACAAAGCCGACAAAGCTAATCTATCTTTATTTTCAGCATATTCGTACAATCTTTTACTCGTATTAATCCTAGCTGAACGCACAATATCTATCGAATTGCATTTTAAATTAATCTCATAGTCTATATCTCTATCTTTAAAATCTAGAATTTCGCTCACATTACACCACCTTCACTTTTGTATGAGGTGATAATTCTTTGAAGATTTCACTTACGTTAATCTTATCTGCTGAATTGGCAAATGAACTATCACGGAAAACAGCACGGAGTGGTTGTGCTTGAGCGATATGATGGATAACTTCTTCTGATATTTCATCTTCAAAACAAGCCATAAGTGATCCTTGATCTACATCATAAACTTCTGCGCCTGCTACTTTCTCCAAGTCAATGGCTAGTGACAGTTCCATTCCCCATGTCAGCATCACTTGGAAAAGTAAGTCAAGGCCAGTACGTCCTTCCTTGATATTGGATACACTATCAAATAGTTCTCCCTGGATAAATTGATTAGGTCGAGCTGAAACATCTTTGAAATTAGAAGAGTCTAACTTATAAGCCTTAAATCCAAAGTCCTGCTTGCCAACCAACTCAGGATACTCCTCCTGAATCTTGGCAGCAGCACGACGAATCCGCTCACGTGAAATCTGATCAATAGTTTCATAACCTGCTTCTTTAGCAGCAGACTTATCAGCTACTTCTTCATCCAAAGTACATAGGATAAACTTACGATTTCCACCATCTTCAGCATTCAGTTGCATAACTGCGTCTGCCGTAGTACCAGAACCACCGAAGAAATCAAGAATAAGGGCGGTTTCTATACTTGCACCTAATCCTAACAAATTTAATAATAGTTTTGTCGGCTTAGAAAAATCGAATACTCTAAAATCAAATAACTTCTTAATTTCAGTATTGGCACGTTGATTTGTTCCAAACTCTACATTCCAAAAATCATTAGATAGTTGACCATTCTTCATTGCATCACTTAAATATATCTTTGTTCTTGGAACTCCTCCATTTTCTGGCCAATGAATTTTGTCATCTTTTAAAAGTTGGTGAAAATCTTTTTCCGAAACCATCCATGGTCCCATAAGTACTTTTCCAGCAGGACTTAGAATTTCATAATTAAACCTTCCTCGAACTTCATCACGTAGGATGCCTCTCCCATATTTTCCTTTTGAATCTTCATAAGCATATTCTTTCTTAGCTGTATCTGAAAGTGGTAACCGTCCATATGTAACTCTAGAATAATCCTTTGAATACACATATATATATTCTTTTACTCTAGCAGCTTTACCTATATTAGGCTGATTATCACTTCTTCTCCAAGCAATCGTTTGAACGAGATTCTCCTCCCCAAATATCTCATCACAGATAGCTTTCAGATTAGCTTGTTCATTATCATCGATAGAGATAAAGATGACACCTGAATCTTTGAGGAGGTTACGAGCTAGGCGGAGGCGTGGATACATCATATTGAGCCAGTCTGAGTGATAACGGGCCGAATTTTTTTCATTTTTTGTGAGCCCAATGACCTGGCGCCCTTCTTCATCCAAAAGTTCCATCTCTTCCTTCAACTCTTCGTCTGTTTTTTGGAACTTATCAGAATATACAAAGTCTTTCCCTGTATTATAGGGTGGATCGATATAAATCATATCAATTTTTCCTAGATAGGATTCTTGTAAGATTTTCAAGACTTCTAAATTATCTCCAGTAATAAAGACATTTTCACTGTTTTCAAAGTCAACACTTTCATCAAGATCTGGTCTTAGGGTTTTGGTAGTTGGTCGCCCAGCTTCTGCAATAGCTTCACGCTTTCCAACCCAAGTAAACTCATAGGATTCTCGACCATCCACAATTTCCTCTGATAAAAACTGTTTAAGCTTCTCAAAGTCAATCGCAGAACGTAATCTGCCGTATTCATCCCTCTTTTCCGTCAGAACTTCAGGAAAAAGTTGACCAATTTTTGAAATATTATCTGTAAAAACATCTTTTGAAGTGAGAGTTAATTTCTCAAGTCCAGAGTTTTCACCTGTGTGCTGTGCTGTACTGTGCTGTGCTGTGCTGTGCTGTGCTGTGCTGTGCTGTGCTGTGCTGTGCTGTGCTGTGCTGTGCTGTGCTGTGCTGTGCTGTGCTGTGCTGTGCTG
>NZ_VMML01000113.1:0-2524 GCF_013277175.1 Streptococcus sp. 3167
TGTTACTTCCCTCCAAAATCGTCACATTTTTTGCTGGCAAGTCCAGCATATCGCGAATAAATTGACAAGTGATTTCTGGATTGCTAAAAATTTTCTTAGCAACCAAGTCGTTGGTCGGGCTAATGCCCGGATGTCTTAGAATCATCCTTCTCCTCCTTCTATTATAGCACATTTTTTAATCTAATTTGCTAGATTTGATGCTTCTATCTATTTATTCGTAAAAGAAAGCTTTTCTTCAGAAGAAAGCTAATCGCTTATTTGAAATTTTTCCCCTCTGTTGGATAGTCCCGTCTATCTATGTTATAATAAAAGAAGGATTTAAAATCAGAAAAGGAGTATTTATGCTTAAATTAGGTATCATTGGCACTGGCGATATCAGCCACCACTTCATAGAAGCAGCCCATGCTAGTGGGAAATACCAGCTGGTCGCAGTCTATTCTAGGAAACTTGAAACCGCAGCAACCTTTGCTTCTCGCTATCAGGATATCCAACTATTTGATCAATTAGAAGACTTCTTCAAGAGCTCCTTCGATGTAGTCTATATTGCCAGTCCAAACTCCTTGCATTTTGCTCAGGCAAAGGCTGCCTTGTCTGCAGGTAAACATGTCATTCTTGAAAAGCCAGCTGTCACTCAGCCACAAGACTGGCCGGATTTGGTTCAAACAGCTGAAAAAAATCACTGTTTTATCTTTGAAGCAGCTCGTAATTACCATGAAAAAGCTTTCACTATCATCAAAAACTTTTTAGCAGACAAACAAATTTTGGGGGCAGATTTCAACTATGCCAAATATTCTTCCAAAATGCCTAACTTGTTGGCTGGGCATACGCCCAATGTCTTTTCAGAGCGTTTTGCTGGTGGAGCACTTATGGATTTGGGGATTTATCCTCTCTACGCTGCCGTTCGTCTCTTTGGAAAGGCTGAGGACGCAACCTACATGGCTCAACAGCTTGACAATAGCATGGACCTAAATGGAGACGGTATCCTCTTCTACCCTGACTTTCAAGTTCATATCAAGGCTGGGAAAAACATCACTTCCAATCTTCCTTGCGAAATTTACACAACAAATGGAACCTTGACCCTCAACACGATTGAGCATATTCGCTCAGCTATTTTTACCGACCACCAAGGCAATCAAGTCCAGCTCCCTATTCAACAGGCTCCTCATACGATGACTGAGGAAGTCACTGCATTTGCACACATGATTCAGCAACCAGACCAGACACTTTACCAGACTTGGCTGGATGATGCAGGCTCTGTTCATGAGCTACTATATACCATGCGCCAGACTGCTGGCATTAGATTTGAGGCAGAAAAATGAAAAGCAAACTACCTACTGAATGGCAAGAACTAAGTGACCAACTCGGTTTCCAAGAATTTACCCCCATTCAAACTCAACTATTTGAGCCCATTCTTGCAGGAGAAAATCTTCTAGGAGTAAGTCCAACAGGAACCGGTAAGACCCTAGCTTACCTCCTACCAAGTCTTCTCAGACTACAAAAGAAAAAAGCGCAGCAACTCTTGATTCTAGCACCAAATACAGAGCTTGCTGGACAGATTTTTGATGTATGTAAAACGTGGGCTGAGACTATCGGCTTGACTCCCCAACTCTTCTTATCAGGTTCGAGCCAGAAACGCCAGATTGAACGCCTAAAAAAAGGACCAGAAATTCTGATTGGAACTCCTGGACGTATCTTTGAACTCATTAAATTGAAAAAAATCAAGATGATGAATGTGGAAACCATCATCCTGGATGAATTCGACCAATTGCTAGATGATTCTCAGATTCACTTTGTTGAGAAAATCACTCACTACGCACCGCGTGACCACCAACTGGTCTACATGAGTGCCACGACTAAGTTTGACCAAGAAAAGATTGCGCCAAACACACGTACCATTGATCTCTCTGACCAAAAACTGGATAACATCCAACATTTCTATATGCAGGTAGACCAACGTCACCGAGTGGATATGCTACGAAAACTAGCTCATGTGGAGGATTTCCGCGGTCTGGTCTTCTTTAACAGCCTATCAGACCTTGGAAGTGCAGAGGAAAAATTACAGTATCGGGATATCTTGGCTGTTTCTCTCGCTAGTGATGTTAATGTCAAATTTAGAAAAGTCATCTTAGAAAAGTTTAAAGACAAGCAACTAACCCTGCTTCTAGCAACAGACCTTCTGGCACGTGGAATTGATATCGATAGCCTAGAATGTGTCGTAAACTTTGATATTCCTAGAGATATTGAAACCTACACTCACCGTGCTGGCCGTACTGGCCGTATGGGCAAGGAAGGTTATGTTATCACTCTCGTCACTCATCCAGAAGAACTTAAAAAACTTAAGAAATTTGCGAGCGTACGTGAAATTGTCTTGAAAAATCAAGAACTCTATATTAAATAAAGCCCCATCGCTCTATACACATCCAGTGTATGGAGCTTTTTATAAGCAATTCAATTTTATACTCTTCGAAAATCTCTTCAAACCGCGTCAGCTTCGCCTTGTCGTATGTATGGTTACTGACTTCGT
>NZ_VMML01000114.1:0-2424 GCF_013277175.1 Streptococcus sp. 3167
CAAATCCCGATTTAACGAGATGTTTGGGGATTTTTATACTACATTATTCCCCAAATATAAAATAGGTGAAAAATTTGAAGTTTCTAGTGGAAGTACACCATCAAGAGATAATAAATTATATTGGGATAGCGGAACGATTAATTGGGTAAAAACAACTGAGGTAATAAATAGAGAAATTACGGAAACTGAGGAAAAAATCACAAAATTTGCTTTAGAAAATACATCTCTTAAACTTTTTCCAGTTGATACAATATTAATTGCTATGTATGGTCAAGGACAAACAAGAGGAAGAAGTGCAATCCTCAAAGTTGAATCTACTAGCAACCAAGCATGTGGGGCTATATTTCCAAATAAAATAGACAATCCAGTTTTTATTTGGCATCAATTAATGCTAAGGTATAGCGAATTACGAGAACTTGGACGAGGAGGAAATCAACCTAATTTAAACGGTCAACTGATTAAAAATTTTGAACTGATTTTCCCCCCTCTTTCCCTCCAAAATGAGTTCGCAGACTTTGTAGCCCAGGTCGACAAATCACAATTGGCAATCCAAAAATCTCTGGAAGAGCTTGAAACTTTGAAGAAATCTCTGATGCAGGAGTATTTTAGCTGATATTCTGCCATTGTAATTACGGTAATGATTTGTTATAATACAACAAAGGAGGAAATCAGATGGTAGTAAAAACAAGAAAACAAGGAAATTCAATCACCATTACGATTCCAAGTGAATTTAATATTCCAAGTGGTGTAAAATACGAAGCTAAATTGTTACCAAGTGGTGAGATTATCTTTACTCCTGAAGAATTGGATCAGCAGGTTTCTTATGTATCTGATGATGCCTTTGACTTAAATTTAGATAAAATATTTGACGAATACGACGATGTTTTCAAAGCTTTGGTGGAAAAATGACAATCTATCTAACAGAAAAGCAAATTGAAAAAATAAATGCTTTAGCAATTCAACGGTATTCTCCAAATGAGAAAATTCAAACAGTTAGTCCTTCTGCCTTAAATATGATTGTGAACTTACCAGAACAATTTGTCTTTGGGAAGCCTCTTTATCCAACAATTTTTGATAAAGCAACGATACTATTTGTCCAATTGATAAAGAAGCATGTTTTTGCTAATGCTAATAAAAGAACTGCTTTCTTCGTTTTGGTCAAATTTTTACAATTAAATAGCTATCATTTTTCTGTAACGGTAGAAGAAGCAGTAAAAATGTGTGTGACCATCGCAGTAGAATCTTTCACTGATGAAAAAATGACAGGCTACTCCAAATGGGTTTCTGAACATTCTGTTAGGGAAAAGGTCAAAAAGTAACCTACTATGCTGGATTTGAATGAGCATAAGAAAATAAATGAACAGACAATATTAGAATTCTGTAATGCAGAAACTGATATTGTCTCTTTTTATTGATGAATAAGAAAGTGAGAAATGATGGAATCAAAAGTTACAATTATCATGCAAGAAATGTTACCTCTTTTAAATAATGAACAATTACTAGCATTGAGAGAGAGTTTAGAACATCATCTAGTAGACGGAAAAAAGCAGCAGAAGTATTCGAATAATAACCTGTTGAAACTCTTTATTACCGCCAAACAGGTAGAGGGCTGTAGCTCAAAAACAATTCGTTATTACCAGAGGACGATTGAAAACTTGTTTAATGGTATTAAGGAGTCTGTGACACAACTCACAACAGATGATTTAAGGAGTTATTTAGCAAATTACCAGTCTGAAAAGGATTGTAGTAAGGCAAATTTAGACAATATTAGGCGTATATTGTCTTCTTTTTTTGCTTGGCTTGAGCAAGAGGAATATATCATTAAAAATCCCATTCGACGGATAAAGAAAATTAAGACTGAGCAAAATGTGAAGGAAACTTATACAGATGAACATTTGGAAATTATGCGCGATAACTGTGAAAATTTGAGAGATTTGGCAATAATAGACCTACTAGCATCGACAGGTATGCGTGTAGGGGAGCTTGTACAGTTGAATCGTTCAGATATTGATTTTGAAAACAGAGAGTGTGTTGTCTTTGGTAAAGGAAAGAAGGAGAGACCAGTATATTTTGACGCTCGTACGAAAATTCATTTAAGAAACTATCTTAACGACAGAAAAGATAGTCACCCTGCTCTTTTTGTAACGTTAGTTGGAAAAGTCCAGAGGCTTGGAATTGCTGGTGTAGAGATTCGCTTAAGAAAGTTAGGAGACAAACTCGGTATACAAAAGGTTCACCCACATAAGTTCAGAAGAACTTTAGCGACTAAGGCAATTGATAAAGGTATGCCTATCGAACAAGTCCAAAAACTGCTAGGTCATAGCAAGATTGACACAACCCTGGCCTATGCCATGGTCAATCAAAATAATGTCAAGCATTCACACCAAAAATTCATCTCTTAAAAGCAAATCCCGATTTAACGAG
>NZ_VMML01000115.1:0-1071 GCF_013277175.1 Streptococcus sp. 3167
GGGGATGAGGTACTACTATGAACACACTAGAAAAAGTCAAACAATGGTTTATTGACCGTGATTTAGAAAACGGTGGACGACTAGACAAGCAGTCATTAAAACTTAGCGAAGAGTTCGGTGAGTTGTGCGCAGGCTATCTCAAGAAGAATGAGAAGCTGACCAAGGATAGCATTGGAGATTGCGCAGTCGTGATTGTCGGTCTGGGATTGTTGAGCAAAGTGGATTTGGATAGTATTTTTGAAGAGTCGAAGAATGTTAGAAAGAACGATATTATGACATCATTCGCGTACGCAAATACATGTATTAGCAACATTCAAACAGAACAACATCTGAAACTTATGACCTTACGTATAAAATCATTGACTCTATTGATTGGTCATCTAAAATCAATCAGCAAGTCGCTAGGTTATGATTTTGAAGAGTGTTTTGAACTGGCATACCAAGAAATCAAAGATCGCAAGGGTCGTTGGATTGATGGCAGCTTTGTGAAGGAGGAGGATTTGGCATGACACCAAAATTTAGAGTGTGGGATAGCGTAGAAAAGAAATTCGTAGAACATTTTTTTATCACAGATAACGGCTTGATTTGCAACATGGAAAAACCAACATCGGACTCCAAACTTCTTATTCCTATCGAAAAGTCAGAATTGATCCTCATGCAATCAACAGGACTCAAGGATAAGAACGGGGTGGAGATTTTCGAGGGGGATGTGGTTTCTAGGAATAGTGGAATGCCCAGCGTAGTCAAATTTGGTAAATGGATTTATGAGGAAGATTTTGGATATAAAATAAAAAATATCGGGTTTCACCTTAATTCTAGTTATGATGATGAATGGTTTCAAGCTATGGACTATGAAGATATTCGCAAGAATTATGAAGTCATTGGCAATATCTACGAAAACCCAGAACTTTTGGAGGATAAGGAATGAACCCAGAAATAATTGACAATATAAACAAACCAAGCCACTACCAAGGTGCAAACGGTCTTGAGGCTATCGATGTTGTGCATAACTTCGTTGGGAACCTTTCCGGAGCGTCTGCTTTCTTTTGGGGCAACGCAATCAAGTATATG
>NZ_VMML01000116.1:0-889 GCF_013277175.1 Streptococcus sp. 3167
AATAACAGAGTAGATGAAAGATAGAGCCTTCTCATTTAACTTGACAGCATAATTCATTTGTTCTGCCTCACTCCCATTGGTATGAACTCCGACAACCCTATTGGTAGAATCATATACTGCTGAACCGCTTGCACCACGCAAAGTATCTACTTGATAGAATAAAAAATCATTTGTATCTTGAAGTATCGTTTTTGTATCAGTATACATCTGCTTAATATCCTTATTAACAGCAGAATATCCCGTAACTGTTACATCTAGATTTTTAGTATTTTCTAAATTATTTGGAAGTCCTAACGTCCCCAATTGAGCGCCAATCGGTTCTTCCAAAATTAAAACTGCTAAGTCATAGGTAGTAAGCTCATCTGGATCAGTATTTCGAAATTCTTTTAAATAGCGAGCTTCTTTTACTTTTATCCGACCAAACGGCACACTATTTGGAGTACGAGCAGGAGTAACATATAGTTCTTCTGCATCTTTACCAAACTCATGTTTATAAATATTATGAGCAGCAGTAATAAGGACATTATCCTTTATAAAATTGGCACTCCCTCAATAAGTTACATCTTTACCATTTTTCACACCACGAAATTCTTACTCTACATAAGCTGATGTAGAGTAAGGATATTGTAAAGTATTTTTTACCTTAACTAAATCATTTTTACCAATAATGACTTCTGACTGATTTGTATAATATTGACCATAAGTCGGTGAAACATCGGGAAGTGAAAAATTATTAGTTCCTGGACTCTCTTGTAATGTTTCACTTACCTCATACTCCTCGCCTGTACTTGAAATAACAGTCAAAGCAGATACTGTCGATAGCTGGCTAGCTAATAAAGTACTAGCAATAATTGAAATACCGAATTTGCGATAAAATGTTTTCTTCATT
>NZ_VMML01000117.1:0-743 GCF_013277175.1 Streptococcus sp. 3167
GCTTTGCGACCCCAAAATTATACGATTTAATTGAAAAAACAGGGCAATACTACCTCATAAAACTCAAGAAAAATACTGTTCTGAGCCGTCTTGGAGACCTTTCCCTCCCTTGCCCACAGGATGAGGACTTAACCATCTTGCCCCACTCCGCCTACTCAGAAACTCTCTATCAAGCAGGATCTTGGTCGCACAAGCGTCGTGTCTGCCAGTTCTCTGAACGAAAAGAAGGGAACTTGTTCTACGATGTTATTTCTCTCGTTACAAATATGACGAGTGGAACAAGCCAAGACCAGTTTCAGCTTTATCGTGGACGTGGTCAAGCCGAGAATTTCATCAAGGAGATGAAGGAGGGATTTTTTGGTGATAAAACGGATAGTTCAGCCTTAATCAAAAACGAAGTTCGTATGATGATGAGCTGTATCGCCTACAATCTCTATCTTTTTCTCAAACATCTAGCTGGAGGTGACTTCCAAACTTTAACAATCAAACGCTTCCGCCATCTTTTTCTTCACGTGGTAGGAAAATGTGTTCGAACAGGACGCAAGCAGCTCCTCAAATTGTCTAGTCTCTATGCCTATTCCGAATTGTTTTCAGCACTTTATTCTAGGATTAGAAAAGTCAACCTGAATCTTCCTGTTCCTTATGAACCACCTAGAAGAAAAGCGTCGTTAATGATACATTAAAGAACAGTCGAGATGAAAAAATCGTGTGACGCACCAAGGGAGGAGTATGCCCTTTTGAGG
>NZ_VMML01000118.1:0-1110 GCF_013277175.1 Streptococcus sp. 3167
TTAAGGGAGTATATAGGTAGCGTTAATGTTAAGTTTTATAGAGAATAGAAAGGAAACAACACATGACACAATTTAATGAATTTATTATCGCTTTTGCGACAGGCTTTTTAGCAGTAGCAGTAGGCAGTATCGTGAAAATGGTGAAAGACTATCTTTTGCGAAAAGGCGGAGAAAAAGCGGTTATTATCGCTGAAATCCTAGCCAAGAACGCAGTTCATGCCGTTGAGCAGGTGGCTGCTGAGACAGGTTATAAAGGTGATGAAAAATTGGCACAGGCTCGTGCTAAAATCCGTGCAGAGCTGACCAAATATAACATCAGTATGACCAATAAGGACTTGGATACCTTTGTGGAGTCCGCAGTGAAGCAGATGAACGACGCTTGGAAAGGACAAGAGTAATGGATATCGATACAAGCAGACTACGTACAGGCTTGCCACAAGTAGGCTATGCGCCATATCGACAAGTGCACGCTCACTCTACGGGGAACCGTAATTCTACCGCTCAAAATGAGGCAGACTACCACTACAGAAAGAACCCTGAGCTTGGTTTCTTCTCTCATGTCGTTGGTAACGGTCGTGTCCTGCAAGTAGGCCCTGTAAACAAGGGCTCTTGGGATGTAGGCGGCGGTTGGAATGCGGAAAGCTATGCGGCAGTTGAATTGATTGAAAGCCATTCAACTAAAGAAGAGTTCATGACGGACTACCGTCTCTATATCGAACTCTTACGCAATCTAGCAGATGAAGCAGGTTTGCCGAAAACGCTTGATACAAGCAGTTTGGAAGGTATCAAAACACATGAATACTGTACCAATAACCAACCAGACAATCATTCAGACCACGTTGACCCGTATCCATATCTAGCCAAATGGGGCATTAGCCGTGAACAGTTCAAGCAGGATATTGAAAGTGGCTTGACAATTGAAACAGGTTGGAAGAAGAACGATACAGGCTATTGGTATGTACACTCAGACGGCTCTTATCCAAAAGACAAGTTTGAGAAGGTCAACGGCACCTGGTATTACTTCGACGGCTCAGGCTATATGCTTGCGAACCGCTGGAAGAAGCACACAGACGGCAACTGGTACTGGTTTAACCAGTCAGGTGAAATGGC
>NZ_VMML01000119.1:0-559 GCF_013277175.1 Streptococcus sp. 3167
TTATGCCGAAGACCGGAATCGAACCGGTACGATCGTTACCAATCGCAGGATTTTAAGTCCTGTGCGTCTGCCAGTTCCGCCACCCCGGCCTCTCTAAGCGAACGACGGGATTCGAACCCGCGACCCCCACCTTGGCAAGGTGGTGTTCTACCACTGAACTACGTTCGCACTATTTTCTTCTATCTAAAAATGCCGGCTACATGACTTGAACACGCGACCCTCTGATTACAAATCAGATGCTCTACCAACTGAGCTAAGCCGGCTCATCTATTATATCTCAATGCGGGTTAAGGGACTTGAACCCCCACGCCGTTAAGCGCCAGATCCTAAATCTGGTGCGTCTGCCAATTCCGCCAAACCCGCATATATGACCCGTACTGGGCTCGAACCAGTGACCCATTGATTAAAAGTCAATTGCTCTACCAACTGAGCTAACGAGTCTAAAATAACTTGCGTTATTTCAAACGGTCCCGACGGGAATCGAACCCGCGATCTTCGCCGTGACAGGGCGACGTGATAACCGCTACACTACGGGACCTTTGGGAGTTAACGGGATCGA
>NZ_VMML01000012.1:0-14440 GCF_013277175.1 Streptococcus sp. 3167
TTAAGTTGCTTTCGTGAATACCAAGATCAGCCGCAATTTCTTCATAAGTTCGATATTCTCGCACATATTGAAGTCGCCATAAGAAGGTATTCTAGGCTTAGTTTAGGTTTTCGTCCCCCTTTTGCGTGTTTACCTTGATAATCTCTTTTTAATACAGCTAACATCTCTTCAAAAGTCGTGCACTGAACACCAACCAGGAGCTTAAATCGTGCATCAGTTAGTTGTTCACTTGCTTCATAATCCATAGAACTATTATACCATATATTGTTTCGCAGGAAGTCTATTCAAGCTAATCCCACTTCAATCCCACATGTTCGTTCATTTCTTTATAGGCTGTATCAATTCGTTCCTTAGTCGCTTCATCTAACTGGTCACGATGACTGCCACCCTCTATAAAATCTTCCAAGATATAGGTTTGATAATGATATAAAGGATAGCCTTCTGGTGAAAAGGTTCCCTTTGGTGTTCGATTGACCCAAGTAGGATGAGCTTTAGCTGTTCCGATAGTTGTTTTTCCATCCTTCTTCTTAATGGTTACATCCATGAGAACGCCACGTTCAGTCCACTTAGCATTTTCTTCATCTCCCATAGATTCAATCCGTTGATTGGAAATGAAGTTCCCCATTGAATAGATAATGAGTTTCTTGTCTCCATCTTTTTCAACCGTTTCAGATGGTTCCACAACGTGAGGATGCCCTCCAAAGATAATATCCGCCCCCCAATCAATCATCTTGTGATAAAGAGCTTTTTGTTCCTCAGTTGGTTCCAATCGATACTCCACACCCATCTGAGGCATGATAATGGTGATATCTGCTTCCTTCTCTGCCCGTTCAATTTCAGCCTTCATCTTATCTTCGTTTAAATCTGAAAGATAACGATTATAGTCTTCCTGAGAAATATACCGTTCAATTCCATTGAATCCATAGGAATAGGCCAAAAGAGCAACCTTGATTCCATTCACTTCCTTAATGACCAACGGAGCCTGATCACGTGGTTCATGCGTATAAACTCCGATTGGAGTGATTCCAGCTTTTTCAATAATATCGGCCGTTGAAATAACTCCCTCAATTTGCGAATCCAAAATATGATTATGAGCTAAATCTAGCACATGATAACCTGCATCCTTAATGGCATCCATAACTTCAGCAGGAGCATTAAAGAGAGGATAACCCGCTAAATAATGATCCTTATTGATGGTTCCTTCAAAATCACCAATAGCTAAATCTGCTTGCTTGAGCCAAGGTGTCACATACTCAAAATTCTCATGAAAGTCATAGGTACCGTCTTCTTTTTTAGCTGAAAAGAAAAGTCCATCGTGGTAGAGCAAATCCCCATTAGCCATAATTCTGGCAGTTTTTTCCTCTTCCTGCTCCTGAGACTTTTGCTTAGTCCCCTCTTGAGAAATAGTATCTCGTTTTTGACTGGTTAAAGGGATTCTTTGGAAACTTTCAAACAACAAGACCAAGCCCATTGATAAGGCAACTGCTAGCAAGAGTACCGCCACAAATCCTTTATTGCTCCACCTGCGATAACTCCTAAAAAAGTTTACCAAGCCCTTCATAAAACGAAAAGCTAAACCACCCTGATTTCGATTTTGTCTTCTTTTCATCTTCATTCTCCCTACTTTCTTATGCAAGCCTTTTCTTTTTATTATATCATAGATAAGTAATTCTTTCACAATTGATACTCTTCGAAAATCTCTTCAAATCACGTCAGCGTCGCCTTACCGTATATATGTTACCGACTTCGTCAGTTCTATCTACAACCTCAAAGCAGTGCTTTGAGCAACCTACGGCTAGCTTCTTAGTTTGCTCTTTGATTTTCATTGAGTATGAATTGAACTTCCTATCTATTTTCTATAAATCCTAAAGGCTATAATACTTTCAATCCTTGTCATTTTGTGTTATCATGTAGAGGTAATGAAAGGAGAGAAAATGTCTGCAATAGAACGTATTACAAAAGCTGCTCACTTAATTGATATGAACGATATTATCCGCGAGGGGAATCCAACTCTACGCGCAGTTGCTGAGGAAGTCACTTTCCCCCTATCTGACCAGGAAATTATCCTAGGCGAAAAGATGATGCAATTCCTTAAACATTCCCAAGATCCTGTCATGGCTGAAAAAATGGGACTCCGCGGTGGGGTTGGACTTGCTGCTCCTCAGTTGGATATCTCAAAACGCATTATCGCTGTTTTGGTACCTAATATTGTTGAAGAAGGCGAAACTCCACAGGAAGCCTACGACTTGCAAGCCATTATGTACAATCCAAAAATCGTCTCTCACTCTGTTCAAGATGCTGCTCTTGGCGAAGGAGAAGGTTGCCTGTCTGTAGACCGCAACGTGCCTGGCTATGTTGTTCGCCATGCCCGCGTTACTGTTGACTACTTTGACAAAGATGGAGAAAAACACCGTATCAAACTCAAAGGCTACAACTCCATTGTTGTTCAGCATGAAATTGACCACATTAACGGTATCATGTTTTACGATCGTATCAATGAAAAAGACCCATTTGCAGTTAAAGATGGTTTACTGATTCTAGAATAAAGAAAATCCCGTTGCAAGACGGGGTTTTGTGTTATAATAGAGGCATGAAAACAAATGATATTGTCTATGGCGTCCACGCCGTTACCGAAGCCCTCCTTGCAAATACTGGAAACAAACTCTACCTCCAAGAAAATCTCCGAGGTAAGAATCTTGAGAAAGTCAAGGAACTGGCTACAGAAAAGAAGGTGTCCATTTCTTGGACCTCAAAAAAATCCCTCTCTGAGATGACTGAAGGTGCTGTCCACCAAGGTTTTGTTTTACGAGTGTCCGAATTTGCCTATAGCGAGCTAGATCACATCCTTTCCAAAACACGCCAAGAAGAAAATCCTTTGCTATTGATTCTGGATGGTTTGACTGGCCCTCACAACCTAGGATCCATCCTGAGAACAGCCGATGCGACCAATGTTTCAGGTGTCATCATTCCCAAGCACCGTGCTGTAGGTGTTACCCCCGTCGTTGCCAAAACGGCCACAGGTGCTATCGAGCACGTTCCCATCGCCCGAGTGACCAATCTGAGCCAAACTCTGGACAAAGTCAAGGATGAAGGCTTCTGGACCTTTGGAACGGATATGAACGGTACTCCTTGCCATAAGTGGAATACAAAAGGGAAAATCGCCCTCATCATCGGAAATGAAGGAAAAGGCATCTCTAGCAACATTAAAAAACAGGTCGATGAAATGATTACCATTCCCATGAATGGCCATGTTCAAAGCCTTAATGCCAGTGTTGCTGCGGCCATTCTCATGTACGAAGTTTTCCGAAACAGACTATAAAAAAGTTTCCAGTCATCTGATTGGAAACTTTTTTATGATTAACTATGTTCTGTGATAAATTTATAGGCTTCTTGACCAGCGATAGCTCCATCTCCAACCGCTGTTGTTACTTGGCGAAGGTCTTTCTGGCGAACATCTCCAACTGCAAAGATACCGTCAACTGCAGTTTTCATGTGGTTATCTGTCACAATCCAGCCTGCCTGATCTTGGATATTCAATTCTTTAACAAAATCGCTAAGAGGGTCCAATCCAACATAGATAAAGACGCCACCGAAGGCTTGTTCTGTCACTTGACCTGTTTTCACATTTTCAAATACGACAGATTCTACTCGGTTTTCACCCTTGATTTCCTTCACTACAGAATCCCAGATAAAGCTGATTTTCTCATTCGCAAAGGCGCGGTCTTGTAAAACCTTTTGAGCACGAAGTTGGTCACGACGGTGAACAATGGTAACAGTCTTAGCAAAACGAGTCAAGAAGAGGGCTTCTTCAACAGCTGAATCTCCACCACCAACTACCAACAAATCTTGGTCACGGAAGAAAGCACCATCACACACGGCACAGTAAGAAACACCACGACTGTTCAGTTCTTCTTCTCCAGGTACTCCCAAAGGACGGTGTTTAGAACCAGTTGCTACGATAACGGTACGAGTTTCATATGTTTGGTCGTCAGTCATCACTTTCTTAAAATCACCATGGTCTTCGACATTTTCAACATATCCATAAATGTGCTCAACACCGAGATTTTCAAGCGGTTCAAACATCTTTTCTGCCAATTCAGGTCCACTAATATTAGCATATCCTGGGTAATTTTCGATATCAGATGTATTATTCATCTGACCACCTGGCAGACCACCTTCAATCAAAGCTACTTTCAAATTGCTTCGAGCAGCATACAAGGCTGCAGTCATCCCTGCAGGTCCAGCACCGATAATAATAGTATCGTACATATAGTTTCCTTCTTTCTTGTTGTAACTATCTTTATTCTAACTCTTTCTTGTCAATCACGCAAGGATTATGCCTTGAAAACAAGAATTAAACTCATAACCGCAAAGGATAATACTGGAACAACCAAGACCCCAATCATAATCATATCATAGAGATGGGCTTGGCGAGCCTTGGCTGTCTTATCAACTCCCGACATGGCTCTCAGTCCAATCCAAATTCCTAAAAAAATCAGGACGAGGATGGTGGTTAAGATCAAACTCTCGAAATATAAAGAAAATAGTTGCAGTAGCATGATTTCTCTCATTTCTATCTTTTTAAAGAGTAAACTCAGCTAGTCCAGCTAACTGAGTTTTTCTTTATCTATTATATCAAATATAAGTCCGTTTGTAACTAGCGAAGAATTCTTTTGTCCGCTCTTCTTTAGGATGGTGGATAATCTCATCTGGTGTTCCAGACTCGATGATTTTCCCCTTATCTAAGAAGAGAATCTTATCAGCCACTTGGGCTACAAAGGACATGTCATGACTGACCAAAATCATGGTCTGACCTGACTTAGCAGCATCTGCAATAGACTTCTCTACTTCACCGACCAATTCTGGGTCAAGGGCTGAAGTTGGTTCATCTAAGAGCAAGACATCTGGTTTCATAGCAAGCGCACGCGCCAAGGCAACCCGTTGCTTTTGTCCACCTGATAAATGGCGAGGGTAATGGTTTTCACGATCAGAAAGCCCAACCTTAGCCAACTCTTCCTTGGCAATCTTAGTCGCTTCTTGGTCAGATAATTTCTTGACAACAACCAAGCCTTCTTTCACATTATCAAGTGCTGTACGGCGCTCAAACAAATTAAACTGCTGAAATACCATAGATAACTTGCGACGTAGGGCAAGGATTTCTTCTTGAGTGATTTTAGAAAAATCAACCGAGAAATCATCAATCTGAATCGAGCCACTATCAGGTGTTTCAAGATAATTGAGACTGCGAAGAAAGGTTGATTTTCCAGCTCCTGAAGAACCAATCAAGGCTACAACTTCCCCTTTTTGAATATCCAAGTCCAGATGATCCAAGACAGTCTGTCCTGAAAAGGATTTGCTTAAATTCGAAATCTTAATCATTAACGAAGGTCTCCTTTCACATCTGTTTGCACTGTATCTGGTGCAGAAATAGCCATTTTTCTCTCGATGAAACGACCAAGGCTCTCAATTCCGATATTGACTACCCAATAAACAAGAGCAACGGAGATGAAGCGCTCAAAATAACGATAATCGGCACCACCCAAAATCTGAGCTTGGGCAAAGACTTCCACAACACCCGCACTAAAGGCTAGGGAAGTTCCCTTGGTCAAGCCGATGAGGGAGTTAATCAAGGTTGGAGTCGCCACAACGGCCGCATTTGGAATAATCACGCGACGATAAACTTGTGCTCGGGTCATCCCCAGACTACGTGCCGCCTCAATCTCACCAGGATTGACTGAGAGAATGGCTGCACGAATGGTTTCACTGGCATAAGCTGCCTCATTGAAAGCAAAAGCAACAATCGCAAAAGCTGCTGCTGGAATGGCATTGATATTGAGACCAGTCCCCCATTGCTGATTGAGGGCTTTCAAAGCCAAAGGAATTCCGTAGTAGGTCAACATGAGCTGCACTAAAATCGGTGTCCCTTTTAAGAAACTAACAAAGAAGGCCTGCAAGGGATATAAAATCTTAACACGATTGATCTTCACAATGGCAAAAAGAAGCGCCAAAACCAAGCCAAAAAAGGCACCACCAATTGTCAACATAATCGTTGTTGGAAGTTGTTGAACAATTCTCGGAATTCCATCAAAGACCGAACGCAAGCTAAAAAGCTTGCCATCCGGAATCAATTGCATCAAGTTTTGATACCAATCTGATGCTAAAATCGTTGTAACATTCATAAAAACATCCTCTCCTGATAATGATTCATTCTACCATACTTCTGCCGTCAATGAAATTATTTGCTACGGTCAGATACAGTCTTTGTCTACCTACTAGTTTATCATACTTTAAAACAGGGAGGTTATATATTTTATCTATCAGAGAGATAAGTAAAAACTATTTCAATCCCAATTCTTCATAAGGTTTTCGATAACCGATTTGTTTAACAGTTCCATTTTCTACTAAAATTGGCCGTTTTAACAACATGCCGTCGCTTGCTAGCAACTCAGCTGCTTCTTGGTTTGACAGACTTCCTACCTTATCTTTTAACCCTAATTCACGGTATTTGATTCCACTGGTGTTAAAAAATTGCTTCAATTCAAACCCTGAGGTTTCCAGCCAGTTTAAAATAACTTCTTGGCTAGGTGTTTCTTCGGCGATATGGACGGCTTTGTAGTCCACACCGAGTTGGTTTAATTCTTGTTTTGCTTTTTTACAAGTTGAACATTTTGGGTATTCGATAAATTCTAACATGTCTTTCACTTTCTATTATTTATATCTTTAAAATCTGCGCCTTCATACTCCAAGAGCCAGGCTTTCTTTTCCACTCCTGCGGCATAACCAGTCAGACGCTTGCCTGCTCCCAGCACACGGTGACAAGGTACTAGAATAGACCAAGGATTGCGTCCTACCGCTCCACCAATTGCTTGAGCAGAAGGCACTTGCAGGTCTTGGGCTATTTGCCCATATGTCACTGTCTGACCATAAGGAATTCCCTGTAAATAGTCCCAAACTCGCTTTTCAAAATCCGTTCCAATTGGAGCCAAGGGCAAGTCGGATAAATCCTTAGGCTTGCCTTTAAAGTAAGCATCTAAGCAAGTAATAACTGGGTCTAAAATGGGATGACTAACAACTGCTTCTATCGTCTCATCTCCTAGTCCCCTCTCAAAATGCTTCTGCTCCTGAACCCAAATTCCATACAAATAATGGTCATCAGCTACGAGAGAAAGGGAGCCAATCGGCGAAGAATAGAGCATTTTTACATACTTCTTTTGCATTATTTCTTTAATTTTTGATAGGCCAAGCGTTCGCCATCAACTGGAACCTTACCAACCTGTTTAAAACCGAGTTTTTCAAAAATATGCTGCATAGCTTTGTTTTCAGCATGCGTATCTGAGCGAAAATCTAGATAATCAAAACCTTCAATCAAGCCCTCTAAAAAGGTTTGAGCAACTCCCTGTCCCTGCACATCTGCTGCCACAGCAATACGGTGAAAGACTAGGTACTCTGACTCCCCAACTTGCCAGTTGCCTTCATAAATGGCTTCATAGGCTGCCTCTGGACTCTTGGTCACAGCAGCATAGGCTAGTAGTTCTCCCTCTTCCAAGGCTACATAGGCTTGACCTGAGATAATATCTTCAATAATAATATCAGCATTTGGATAACCATTTTGCCACTGGTCACTACCAGCATCCGCTAAACATTTTTTAGCATCCTCCATCACTTGCATGATGTCATCTACTTCATTTGGAAAAGCTAAACGAATCTCCATCTTTTCTCCTCATTTCTGACTAGTTTCTCCCATCCTAGCATAATTTAAGTCTTTCTACAAGCAGTTAAAACTTGACTTTCTGTTTTTGTTATTTTATAATCTAGTTATTAAAACTAGATAAAAAGGAGTTGAAAATGAAAACTACCTTTTCCTACCCAAAATGGGCAGAAATTCCAAATATTGACCTCTATCTGGACCAGGTTTTACTCTATGTCAATCAGGTCTGTGCCCCTATCTCTCCTGATAAAGACAAAGGCCTGACAGCATCTATGGTTAACAATTATGTCAAACATGGTTACCTGACAAAACCTGACAAGAAAAAATACCAACGTCAACAGATTGCCCGTCTGATTGCTATCACAACCCTCAAGTCTGTATTTTCGATTCAAGAAATCGCTCAGACACTGAATACTCTACAAAGTCAAGCAAGTTCAGAGCAACTCTACGATGCTTTTGTGAACTACATGAACCAAGGAATTGACCCAGCTAACCCTATCATCCAAACCAGCTGCCAAACCGTTAAACTCTATCATCAAACCCTAGCCTTAATCCATCATACTCAAGAGGAGGTAATCCAATGAACACTAGTCTTAAACTCAGCAAACAACTCAGTTTCGGAGAAGAGATTGCTAATAGTGTGACCCATGCTGTGGGTGCAGTCATCATGCTCATCTTACTCCCTATTTCATCCACCTATAGTTACGAAGCACATGGCTTTTTATCCTCTATCGGCGTTTCCATTTTCGTTATCAGTCTCTTTCTCATGTTCCTCTCATCCACCATTTACCACTCTATGGCCTATGGTTCGACCCACAAATACGTCTTGAGAATTATTGACCATTCTATGATTTATGTGGCTATCGCAGGCTCTTATACGCCAGTCGTCTTAACCTTGATGAATAACTGGTTTGGCTATCTGATTATTGCTATCCAATGGGGAACGACCATCTTTGGTATTCTCTATAAAATCCTTGCTAAAAAAGTCAATGAAAAATTTAGCCTTGCTCTTTACCTGATTATGGGCTGGTTGGTTCTGGCTATCATTCCTGCCATTATCAGTCAAACGACACCAATTTTCTGGAGTCTCATGGTAACTGGCGGACTCTCTTATACAGTTGGGGCTGGATTTTACGCCAAGAAAAAACCTTATTTCCACATGATTTGGCATCTCTTTATCCTAGCTGCGTCCGCACTCCAATACATCGCCATTGTTTATTACATGTAAAACTCTAAGCAGGCAGAGCCTGCTTAGAGTTTTATAATCGAATTTCCTAAAGAGGAAGCAATATGAAAGCCGTCATTGCTTGTGCTCATAAGATCTTCAGAATCATTTACAAACTACTCTCCACCAAGCATACTTATCAAAAAGAAAAGGCGCTAGGACTGAGGAAACATTTCTAACGCAAAAACTAAAAAAATTTCAATTATAGTATAGCACAGGAAGTGATTTTTTGCGCTTTTTTACTATCTTTTTTCTTCACATATATTTATAAAGTACTGGTGCAAGCTTACATCATCAGTCAATTCAGGATGAAAAGAAGTTACCAACATATTTTTTTCTTGGGCTGCAACGATTTGATTATTCACTGTTGCTAGAATTTCTACATCTTCTCCAACACTGCTGATAATTGGACCACGGATAAAGGTCATTGGAATCTGACCAACTCCCTTACATTCTGCTTCCGTATAGAAACTTCCTAGTTGGCGTCCATAGGCATTGCGCTCGACCACCATATCCATTGTTCCAAGATGACTCTCGTCCTGAGAAGTGATTTCCTTAGCCAGCAGGATCAAGCCCGCACAGGTTCCAAAGACTGGTAAACCAGATAAAATAGCTTCTCTTATAGGAATCATCATATGTTGATCTCGTAAGAGCTTGCCCATGGTTGTAGACTCTCCTCCAGGTAATATCAAGCCAGACAGTTCATTTTGATATTTCTGGAAATCTTCTAAATTTCTGAGTTCGACACTATCGACTCCTAATTTTTCTAGCACTTTTACATGTTCTGCAAAGGCACCTTGCAAGGCCAATATTCCGATTTTCATCTATTTTCCTCTCTCTGCCATGAGAATTTGGATTTCATTTTCATTGATACCAACCATGGCTTCTCCTAAATCTTCAGAGATTTGAGCCAGTATTTGAGGATTACGGAAGTTAGTCACAGCCTTAACAATGGCACTCGCTCGTTTAACAGGATCTCCTGACTTGAAAATACCTGAACCGACAAAGACCCCCTCTGCCCCTAACTGCATCATCAGCGCAGCATCTGCTGGTGTTGCAACGCCTCCAGCTGCGAAGTTTACAACTGGCAATTTTCCATGTTCATGGACATATTGAACCAATTCTACAGGGACTTGCAAGTCCTTAGCAGCAACATAAAGTTCGTCCTCACGTAGGTTTTGAACACGGCGAATTTCCTGATTCATCATACGCATATGGCGAACAGCTTGGACAATATCTCCTGTACCCGGTTCTCCTTTAGTACGAATCATGGAAGCACCTTCAGCGATACGACGCAAGGCTTCCCCCAAGTCCTTGGCACCACAAACAAAAGGTACTTGAAATTCTTTCTTGTCCACATGGAAACGATCGTCAGCTGGAGATAAAACTTCACTCTCATCGATATAGTCAATCTCAATAGCCTCTAAAATCTGAGCTTCAACAAAATGCCCGATTCTAACCTTAGCCATCACTGGAATGCTAACCGCTTCTTGGATTTCCTTAATCATCTTTGGATCACTCATACGGGAAACACCACCAGCTGCACGAATATCAGCTGGAATCCGCTCCAAAGCCATAACAGCAGCCGCACCAGCAGCCTCTGCAATACGAGCCTGTTCAGGATTTTGAACGTCCATGATAACCCCACCTTTGAGCATCTGTGCCAAATTTTTATTTAATTCATAACGATTTTCAGTCATTTGTTTTATCCTCATCATTTATATTGGTAGCTACCATTTCATTTTAAAATAGAACAGAGTGAATCACAAGATAAAAAAAGAAGAATTGTATGGGTACAGATTGAATCGAGTAGGGGCTAAGACTAGTCCCTCTCACACCACCGTAGGTGCCGTTCGGCATAGGGCAGTTCAACTAATACTCATATCTATTTTCAAAAAGCATTCTGGTTCATTCTCTTTTAACGATGGACTTTACAACACTCCTCTCTAATCCTTGTATGATCTCTTGAAATGTATCAATGCCAGCTTCCAAGGTTTGAAATGCTTTATTCTGGAAGCCACCTTCACCAAGCTCTTTCTGCATCTGTTCAATAGGATTCATCTCTGGCCTGTATGGGGGAATAAAGGGAAAGCCAATATGATTTGGAATAGTTAAGCTACTTGATGGATGCCCTAGGGCATGATCCATGACTAGTAAAATAAAATCAGTTGGATAGGCCTGTGACAGTTCTTGTAAACAAGCTTTCCTCCATTCAGTATGGCATCCTCCGGCAAGCAGGAAAAAAGATGCTCCTCTATAAGCATCAACAGCTCTCTAACAGTAAGAGAATTCATGCACGGAATGACTATGGACAGGAGGACCTATTCCTTTAGGTGGCTAACAAGATCCTAGTTTACTGCCTATCCGAAACCAGCCTCATCTTTGATGCATGAACCCAAGCTTACGAAAGCATCTACTATCTTTAAAGCGTTTTCTTACCTTCTTGAATAGAGATGGGATGTTTAGACGCGGCAATGGTTTGAGCGCCTGCTTTCTTAGGATCTAGGGCAACAGTGCGCCAGCTATGTCGCTTCAACAGTTGACAGAAAGCATCACCTGTGTAGGAACGACTAATCTCCTTTTGATAGGACTGAAGAAATGGAGTATCACTAAACCTCCTGAGAAACAATCTCTAGAACACTTGTCCTACAACGGCCTGTATATCCTAGTCCGGTACGTTATAAGCAATGAATTCATTTTTATTACAATTCAATCTAGATTTTGCAGGAAATCTACTGTAACAACTTCCTCTTCCTCTGAAGTTTTCAAATGACCGGAAAACTATCTATTCCTTGACTGTCATATAAACGTGGTTACAACCACCACGTCTTTCTTGAAGGAGAGAGTCCGAACCTAACTCCTCATCCTTCTTTAAATTTCACCAAACTACAGTCTAGACGCTCTATCATCTCTTGATAGGATTTTCCCATCAAACAAAGCAGAACGATTGGAAGACTTTGTGTTAGAGGCTTAGTAAGGTCTTTAAAGAGAAAGGTGATTTCTTGTTTAGCTAATTTCATGTTACTATCGTACAATGCTTTTTGAAGTATGTCTAGTATTAACCACTCTTTTCATCACCCCACTACAAGTTGATAAAGAGCCACAAAACTTCAAGACTTTTCTAAGTATTTTCGATATAAGCATTAAATATATTTCAGAAAAAGCAACATTAACCTCCCTTAACTGAAACAAACTCAAGTTCACTAAATTGATTAATAATTCTTTTCAAGTCTTTATCTGCTTTTTTCTCTGACACATCATATTCAGATGTTAATTTTCTCAATAAGTGGTCATATGAAATTGAAGTATCAATTTTAGACCATATAAAAAGATTTCTCTCTCCATCACTTATAACATTGATTTTACTTCGAGTATCCTTTAAATTATCATTAATATCAATTCCATTAATTGTAATTTCTCCTGAATCTTGTTTTAGAAGCGTTGTCATCATTTTTATTAAGGTTGTTTTGCCTGCCCCATTTTCTCCTAAAACTCCAATTATTTTTCCTCTTGGAATTTTTAATGAAACATTATTAATAGCTTACTTTTTCTTTTTAGTAAATTAATCTTCGTTTTTGTAAGATAACTTTTAGATACATTTTTTACTTCTAACATCGGAATTCTCCTAAATTGTTAAATATTCGATCACTTTCTTCTCCACCTTTTTATAGCTGAGCAAGCCAATCACAATAAAAACTAATGAGAGAAGTAAAACTTTAAAAATCAATAGACATAGTTGAAGCGATTCCAAATCTCCAGAAGATATTAGTCTAACTATCTCTAAGCCATAAGTAATTGGTAATAAATCACCAACACATTTTAGAAAATCAAGAAGCACTGTCCTAGGAAATGTAACACCAGATACTAAAAATATCAAAATAAATAACGTATTCTGACTTATAAATGTATCTCTTAACCAGAGCATTATGTTAGCAACAAAAACACTCATAGAAAATGATATTAAAACAATAACAACATAACTCAACAGCCAATAGGATATTGGAGTTGCCATGAACTTTGCACCGAGCAAAATAGAAATAATAAAAAGTGAACAAAACTCCATAAAAGTTCTTCCAAGCTGTTCAATGAACACGCCTATATAATAGCTGAAAATACTATATGGAGTTATAAATAAGCTTTCCAAGGTTCCCTCTCGGACCTCAACCATCAATGAACGCCCTACATTCATCAAAATAGCAACAGCAACATTGTAGTAAAGCATCCCAGCAGCAGCGAAAGTAAAATAATCAATCACTTCTACTTGACTAACTACTAATTTGTTATTAAAAAGATAATGAGCAATTAACCAATACCCTAAAAGCTGAAAAATGGCATCTAACAATCGATTCAGGAATAGAGCTACTGGAAAAAATCTAGTATACATTTGCAAATTTCTAATTATTAATGCCTTAATCAACTTTCGATAATCTCCATTTCTACTCTTTTATAATCGTGCCAATCTCACCTCCTGATAAAAGAAGTGCATTCGCATCATCAGTATCAATATGCATTTCCAATCTATATTTATCACTCACTCTGCAATGAACATCATGCAAAGTAGCACTTTTTTCGCTTTTTACTTCAACAGAAACTATATCTCCATTTTTAAGACCCATTTCCTCAGCTTCTTCTGTGGCAAAGTGAATATGTCTATTAGCAATAATGCACCCTTCATCTAAATTAACTCTTCCATTAGGTCCTATAATGGTAATCGGTGAAGAGTTTTCAATCTCACTCGAAGTACGTACTGGTGGAGTTATCTTTAATAATCTAGAATCTGTTTTAGAAACCTCAACTTGTGTATAAGGACGAATTGGTCCTAATACCCTGACACGATTAATCTCGCCAGATGCCGACTGAATTGTAACCTGTTCTTCAGCAGCAAATTCACCAGGCTGATACAAATCTTTTAACTTGTTTAGTTGGTATCCTTCACCAAATAAAATATCTAAATGTTCCCTCTTTAAATGAACATGTCTAGCAGAAATGTTAATGATTACTTGATTAATTTCCATGATAATTTATCTCCTTTTCCTATTTATAATACCATATTTTTTTCTGATTCATTATACTCAAAATGAATCAAAGCCTCTTTATTCAGATACATACCCTCTTCATTGAGTAAATGATTCAAATCAGAGTTCCATTGTGACGGTTTATCTCCTATACTTTCTAAGTTCTCAACAAAAGTATAGATATAAAAGTTTGTTGCTCTATATTTTTCACCTCCTATATTAAAATCTCTAAATAAGCTTATTGCTAATATTTTATAGTCGCTGAGTTTCAAACAAGCATGTTATAATAAAGCTATGCATGTAGTACAGATTTTAAACAGCGAGCATTAGATTACATCAAAGAGGGGGCACAGCCATGTCGAGGCAGCCAAGGTTTTTGATGTCGGCGTCAGAACTCTCTTCACATGGAAAAAGAACTTACGTGAACAAGGACACTTAGAGAGGAAAAAGCGAGTCGTCAAAAACCGAAAGATTCCTTTAGAGGAATTGAAA